>NZ_JBSVWN010000007.1:0-152006 GCF_054071325.1 Pseudomonas sp. SDO5215_S409
CGGGCAACGGGATCGGCGTATTTCACCATATTTGGAAGTCTTCTTCAGGATTTCCCTAGGAAAATCCTGAAAAGGCTCCCTAATTTGGCAAAATCCCCCGACACCAATCGCCGAGCTTTTCGATGATGAAGCAAATGGCCTTCGCCGACGCAGAGTACGCCGGTAAGCGCAAGCAGACCCGCAAGTGTTGGCGCTGGTGCGACTTTGCCCCAAGCTGCTGATTTTGACTGACCCATATTCAGTAGCTGAAATCCCGCGCAAGGCCATCGTTTACTGAGTATTCGGGTGGGTTAATGAATTCCGGCAGCCTGGGTCAAAGTCGCACCAGCGCCAACAGGCTATGACAGTGAGGCGATACGGGAGCAGGTTGAACAACAAGGTGCCAAAGCCGTGATTCCCAGGAAACGCAACTCAGTGAAGGGTAACGCGGATCTAGATAAAGGCCTTTATCGAAATCGACACTTGGTCGAGAACGCATTCGCCCGGCTGAAGCATTATCGGGCGGTTGCATCGCGCTTCGACAAACTTGAGAAAAATTACGAAAGCGTGGTGGCTATGGCTTGTGCCTTCTTCTGGCTACCCATGTGAAACGGGAACAGCCCCTAGTCAACGCTGAAAAATAAGCGCCGGGCCAGCGGCAACTGGATCTGCGCCCGGCGAATCTCCAGGGTCTGGCGCACGCGCCCGGTCTGCCCCAGGCGCATGCGGGCAAACGCCTGCGCCTCGGCCTCGCCCTGCGCCACGCGGCCCAGGCGCTCCTGCTCGGGGCTCTTGAGGTGGGCGGCGGTGAAGTGGTCGTCCGGCCCCTGGCTGCGCGTGTAATGAAAGTGTGCGTAGCACAGGGCTTTGTCGGTGCGCACATCGCTCACCCGGTACACCTGCAAGTAATCATCGCGCCGCCCCTTGAGCGCCACGCGCGCGCCCTGGCGGCTGATGCGCACCTCATGCTGGCTGTGCAAAAACGCCAGGTCGTCCTGGCTGATCGGGCGGTGGCGCGTGCTGCGCAGGCGCGCCTGCAAACCCGCGGCGTGCAGGCGGTCCACGGCGGCCTGCAACCGGCTTTGCAAGGCCCGCGCATTGGCTTGCTGCACCGCCGCCAGCCGCCCGCCTTGCAGGTCATGCAGTGTGCGCCCCAGGCTGTCGGCAGCCCACTGGCGGGTACGGGCTTCGGATTCCAGCAGCGCCTGCAAGGAGGCGGGGTCATGGGCTTTTTCCACCATGGCCTCGACGCTGGCGATGGCCTTGTCCACAGCCCCCAGCAGCGCTTCGCCCTTTTTCATCAGGTTGCCCAGGGCCTGATCGGCCTGGGGCGTGCGGGGCTGCGTGGCCGCGTCCCACACCCCGTCTTCGGCTTCGGTGAACGAGCCGATCAGCGCGCCGCCCGCATCTCGCACCTCGGCAGTTTCACCCGGCAGCGCCAGCGTCGGCTCGCTAACCTGGGCCACCAGCAAATCGCGGTTACGCATACGGATGATTTTTTTGCGCCGCGGGCCCGGCGCGGGCCGCACCGGCGGCCTGTCGACCTCGGGCTGCAAAAGCTCGCTCAACTGCCGGTCCACCTTGTAACGCAGCCCTTCGAGCAGGTCGCGCAGTTTTTGCAGGTAGTCAAGGTCGAACTTATCCGGCGCCATGGCTTGCCAGAACTCGATACGGTCGTCGGTCTGCGCGTACACCTGCTGGATACTTTCGAGCAGTTCGATGCGCTCGACCGCGCTACTGGAAAGCTGTCCCAGGTCGGCCTGAGAACGCCCGGCCCAGCGCGCACGGTTGATGGTTTGGCTCATGCCCGCAAAAAAATCATCGTCCAGCGGCGGGCCCGCCACGTCGATGGCGATGCCCCACAGGGTGTTCAGTTGCAGGGTCTGCAAATCGATGATCGACGGGCGTGCGGGCAGCTCGCTGCTCAAGGCTCGCGCCCGGTCGCGGCCGTACTTGGGCACCTGCCCCAGTTGGTCCAGATAGCGCTGCTCCAGGGTGCGCCAGTGGATCGCGTCGTCGTGGATCGCGGCCAGTTCGCGCATGCCAAGGCTGAGCCGCGCGTGGGCTTGCTGGTTGATGTCGGCCTGGGCCTCATCGGCGCTCTCGTCGGTGAGCTGATCGAACACCGGGCGAAGGCGCTCGTTGCTGGCGAGCATTTGGGTGCGGGTGTGGGCGTCCAGCAAACGGGTGGTGAGGATGACCGATTCCAGCACCTGGCACAGGTCCTCTTCATAACGCGCACGCGGGCCCAGGTCACGCAGGCGTCTTAAAAGCTGCAACTCCAGCAGCGCAAAGTGCACCTTGTCTTTGAGGTGCCGGACGTAGCTTTCACGGGCCTGGGCGCGCTGCTGTTCATCGATCTGGCCGACGGGCTTGCTGGCCAGCTCGCGCGCCACGGCCATGGCCACATTCGCCCGCGCACGGTCCTGGCTGACTTGCCGGTAATCGGCCTCAAGGCTGGCCTTGCTGGCGCCCTGGCGTGCGGGCTCGCGGTCCGCGCCGCCCAAAAGGCGCAGTTGCAGATCGAAGTCCCAGCGCCCGCCCCCCAAGGGTTTGAGCCAGGGGCCGAGGGCGCTGCCGTCGGCGCTGATGACCCGCGCCCGCCCCTCCTCGAACGTCACCCAGAAGCGTTGCTCGCCCACACGGGCCTGCCAGCGTTCGGGCAACGCCGGGTCGCGCATCAAGCCCTGCCAGGGCCCGCCGGGCTCCACCGGCAATGCCGCGGTGTGTACGCTCAAGTGGCGGATGCGGGCCTGCAAGTCGGCGGTCAGGGTGTTGCGCGCATTCGCCCAACTGCCGGGCGCCAGGTGATTCAAGGGTGCGGCCACCGCCACCCAGCGCGAAGCCGCCACGGACGGCGCCGCTTCGATACCCGGCGGCGCCTGCCGGGGGTTGGCCTGGTGCACGAGGACCAGCATCAGGTTGGTCAACAGGTCCATCAGCGCGGCGCGGCGGGCTTGTTCATCGTCGCCGTGCAACGCGGCCACATCCTGCTGGAGGCTGTCGGCCAGTTGCAACAACCAGCCACCGAGCATCAGCGGCCCGCGAAGGTAAGGCAGCAACAGGCCAAAAAGCAGCCAGCCGCCCGCCTTCAGCAACCCCCAGCGCTGCTCGGCATTGCTCACCGACTGGCGGTCGGCCAGGGTCACCAGGGCACTGACGGTGGCGGTAAACACCTGCCGGGCCGGGTCCCCCTCCGCCACCGTCTTGGCGAGCTGCACCGGCGGCGGTTTGTCGTAGGTGGCAAATTCGTCGCCCTGCTGAAAATGACGCACATGCGGTTCCTGAAAACCGCCGTGGGCGTACACCGCCTGGCGCCGGGGGGCGATCCACGCCAGCACATCGTCCTGCAACGGCCCGGCGCGCCGGATCGCGTCCAACAGGGCCCCGAGGGTGGCGAACTCCAGCAACGGCGTGTCGGACAACGGGCGGTATAACAGGTGCGGCCCGTCCTGCCCGTGGTACGGACCGATCACAAACATGTTCAGCACGGCGTCGGTCTGCTCGCCCGCCTTGAACGCCAGCGGCCACAGGGCCATCGCCTGGCCGTCCAGCCTGCGCCCGGTCGGCGTGGCCTGCACGGCGGCGCGCACGCGGCGAAACCCGGCCTCGGTAACGCCGTGCTGCCCCTTGATCTTCAACTCCAGCGCCAGCATCGGCAGTTGGATGCGCAGTTGCTCACTGAACAACCGCAAGCGGCGGGTGACTTCGACAGGGTCGTCTTGCAGCTTGCTTTTGAGCAGTTGGGGATAAGCCTGGCCGATGTCCACCGCGGTCACGCAGGCCTTGAGCAGTTCAAAGGTCAGCCCCGCCGGGGCCGGTTTGCCATTGACGGTGATGGCTTTCGCCACGTGGGGAAAACCGCCGAGGTTTTCCAGGGCCAGGTCGGTCAGGCTCAGGGTGACGGGGTCGATCTCACCGGCGATAAAACCACCGGGCAGCGGGACGGCAGCGGCAATCACCCGGTCAAAACGCAGCTGGATCTGCGCCGCCGCCAGCTGGGCCGCTTGCGGATGGCGCTTGAGGCAGGCCTGCAAACGCGCGTCGGCAAACGGGCGGATAGGCGCGATACCTTGCAGGAAATGCCCGGGCGCAGCCTGCGCCAGTGCCTGCAACAACCGCGCATAGGCCAGGCTGTCGTCGGCGCTGGCGTGAAGCAACCACAACGGCAACTCGTCGCGCAGGCGCTGCTGCCACGGCGACAACGGGTTGATAAACCAGCGGCGGGGGTCGGTGATATGGCTCAGCAGCGCCTGGTAATGCGCCACGGTGCCGGGGCTGCGGCGGTCGATGCGGGCGATCTCGCGCAACTGCCGCGCCAGGTAGCTGGCCGCCAAGGCCTCGAAGGGCTCACCCAACACCGGCTGGGTGAACCACGCCAGCGGCGCCTCGCAGGGCGCGTCCATGGCTGCGGGCAACAGCGCCTGGGCGTTGTCCAGTTGTGCCAGCCGATGAATACCGCTGGCGGGGCTCAACAGCAGGAGTTGCCCGGCCTGGCGGCTGATCAGCAGCGCCAGCATGTGCGCCTCGTGCGGGGCGCGGTCCTGGCAGCGCACATGCACCGTGGCAAACGTGGCGCCCTCCGGTGCCGGAGGCCACAACCCCGACAGCGCCACGGCCAGGCGCCGCCAGCGGCTGAGGCCCTGGGCGTCGGTGGCCCGCCAGAACGCCTGCAACTGCTCGGCATACTCGCTCAGCAGACGGCACCCGCAATAGTTGATCAGCGCTTCCAGCTCGCCCAGCGACAGGCCGCTCGGCACCTGCAACTCACGCACCCGTTGCACGCCTGTGTGAACCCCTTCCACCAGGTGGACCGGCGTGGCAGCGGCCAATCGCTGCATCAGCCAGTGGGCCAACGGTTGATCACCCACCCTCACCTGCGTGGCCTTCAAGGCAAGCGGTGCGAAGTGCTGGTCCAGGTAGGTTTGTGCACAAAGCGCAGCCACCGCGGGCAAAGTGGGCGGCTGGCTGAACAGCGCCTCGATCGCGCGAAGGGGGGCTTGGGGAGTGGTCATGGGCAGGTCCGTGCGGGCTAAACCGCAAACACTACCGCGCAGGCCACTGCGGCCAGGCCTACACAAATACCGCGACGGCACGCCGGCACGCGGCATAGTCGCGCTGGCCTCTCACTCAAGGAAACGAACCGCCATGGACATCCGACTCAACCACCGCCACATGACCCGCGAACAGAAAAACGCGTTTGTCGCCGCCGTACTGCTGTTGAAAAACGAAGTGGACAGCGTGCTGCGTCCCGGCCACCAAAAGCGCTACGACGACTTCGTGCAGGTGCATAAAAACGCCATGGGCGGGCGCGATGCTTTCGAGCCCATGCCCCATCGCAGCCCGCTGTTTTTCCCCTGGCACCGCGTGTTCCTGCGTCAGTTTGAACTGGCCCTGCAAGCGGCGGCCAACGACCGCAGCATCACCCTGCCGTTCTGGGACTGGTCCCTCACCGGCCCCAATGACCCCTTCACCCCGGGCTTTCTGGGTGGCAACGGCGACAGCGACCAGAACAACCGCATCACCTCAGGCCCGTTCGCGTTTCACACCGGGCGCTTTGAAGTGCGCATCTGGGACCTGGACCTGGGCGACCCGGGCCTGCGCCGCGACTTCGGCGCCGAGGCCGGCGCCCACCTGCCCGACGCCGACCAGGTGCTCACCGCCCTGACCAAAGTGCCCTACACCCCCGGCCCCGACAGTTGGGTGAACTTTGCCGAAGGCATGCTGCACGACCCGGTGCACCGCTGGGTCAGCGGCAACATGAACTTCCCCACCTCGCCCAACGACCCGGTCTTTTTCCTGCACCACTGCCACCTGGACCTGCTGTGGGAGCGCTGGAAACGCCAGCACCCCAACACCCAGCCCTACCTGCCCACCACAGACAGGCCGGGGTTCGACCTGGGCGCCACCTTGGTGTTCAACGCCGCCGAGCGGCCCGCGCCCTGGCCGGGCAGTTGGACCGTGCAACAGGTGCTGGCCAGTGAAAGCCTGGATTACACCTACGGGCTGTTCACTGCCGTGCCAGCCGCCTGCTCGCCACCACCGCAGGCCTGCGCCCCCGTAGAGAACGGCGAGACGGTGTAACTATGTAATCCCTGGCCGCCGGGCGGGCCAATAGGCTGGTGATCTTTGCCATGACCGCAGGTTTTCAGCATGCCCACCCCGCACCTTGAACTGATCCAACACAACACCCCGCCCTGGCTGCTGGACACCAGCGGGCACCGGGCGCGGGCGTTGGCGGCAGCGCCGCTCACCCTGGCGCCGTGGTATCGCACGGTCGATCACCGCCCGCTCAAGGCCGCCAACGCCCACGCCTGGACCACGCAAAACGCCGTGGACCGCTACTTGCAACAGGTGCAGGACGTCTACGCCTTCGCCGAACCCTTACTGGTAAAAGCCCTGAAGCAGCGCTATCAGGTCGAGGATGACGTGCACGACACCTGCCTGTTCCTGCACCTCACCACGGGCGCGGTGATCCCCGGCACCACCAGCCACACGGTGTCATTGCTGGACGCGGCCTTGCACAACTTCGCCGACACGCAGCGGTTTGCCGACAGCTCCTGCTACATCAGCCGCCCCGACGCGCGCGGCCATTTCGTCACCCGGCCCGTGGAGCGCAAGATGAGCCTCGCGCAGTTCATCGCCCTGTGCCGCGAGCTGGACATCGGCGCAAGGTATCAGCGTCATCTCCAGCAGCACCTGCTGCCCGAGGCGCTGGCCGAAACCGTCATTGCCAGCCAAAAAGCCACGCTCAAGGCCGCCGCGTTGATGGCGCTGCACCAACAGGCCATCAGCCCCGCCACCTTTTACCTGCTGCAACGCACCCTCAAGGGCGAGCGCGGGGTGATGCAGTTTTATCGCCTGCACATGCTGGGCACGGTGCTCACCGGCATCTTGCTGATCGCCGCCGACCTGGACACCGCTCGCGACGTCAGCCCCGTGGTGGCCTACATCCCCCACGCCCCCCAGCACCCGGTGAAGGACTACCCCAGCACCCTGGCCTTGATGGCCGACCTGCGCGAAAAACTGCGCGACGCTACCTACTGCACATTTTTCAGCCGCTTCGTCGACCAGCAGCAGCGCCAGGCTTTTTTTGGCCGCCTTTCACAACCGCACCTGGGCTTTGCAGCGGTGCGCATCGAGGGCGACCTGTGGCCTCGCCTGTATGCATATAGCCTCGACAAAATCTTCAACGATGCCCGTGAATGGGCAGTGCCCACCGCCGACGCCGACCGCCGCGCCCGCTGGGCCTGGTGGGACCGTTTCGAGCAGACCGTGTCGGCACTCTTCAATGCGGCCTTGCTGGTGATCACCCCGTTCGTGCCGCTGCTGGGGGAGTTGATGCTGGCCTACACCGCCTACCAGTTGCTCGACGAAATCGTCGAAGGCGTGGTCGATCTCGCCGAAGGCCAGGCCCTGGAAGCCGCCGAGCACCTGGTGGGGGTGGTCAGCGATGGGGTGCAACTGGCCGCCTTTGGCGCCGCCGCGCAGTTGCTTGAACGGCTGCCGTCGGCGTTTGTCGAGCAGTTGATACCGGTGCAGGTCAACCAGGCCACGCGCCTGTGGAACCCGGACTTGCGCCCGTATGCGCAAACAACGACGCTGCCTGCCACGTCCCGTCCCGATGCCCTGGGCCTGCACACGCACCAAGGCCAGACACTGCTGGCGCTGGAAGGTGAGCACTATGCGGTGAAGCTCGACCCGGCCAGCGGCGTGCACCGCATCCAGCACCCCAGGCGGGCTGACGCCTATGCCCCGCCGGTGCACCACGACGCCCGCCCCGGCGCTTTGAGCGACTACCCGTTGCTGCGCCGCGTGACGCCCTACGCGGCCACCCTGGATGACGCGCAACTGGCGCGCCTGCAACGCACCAGCGGCGTGGACATTGACGTATTACGCGCCACCCAAGTGCACAAAAAACCCGCCCCGCCGCTGCTGCTCGACAGCCTCAAGCGCCTGGAACTCAGCCACCAGGTCGAACAATTGCCGCAACGCCTGCGCAGCGGTGAAGCGGTGGACGAACACACCTATTGGAGCCCTCACCTGGCGTGCGAACTGCCGGGCTGGCCGGCCGACTGCGCGATAGATGTGTACGAAGAAGCCGACCTGCGCGGCGAGCCCTTGGGGTTTGGCGAGCCCGACGCACCGCACCGGCTGGCCATCAGTCGCCAGGACCTGAACACCGGAGCGCTGGCAGAGCGCATCGTGGGGTTTCTCGACGCTGGGCAGTTGCGCGTACTGCTGGGCGAAAAGGCCGATGCCAAGGCGCTGCGCGAGCGCCTGGCGCACGAACTGGAACAGCGCCGGGCGTCGGTATTCGACTACCTGTACGCCAACAGCGAACAGGTCGATTCACTCTACGGGCAGCGGGTGCGCGAACAGTTTCCCGAGCTGCCCACCAGCCTGGTACGCAGTGTGGTGGAGCAGGCGACGCCCGCCGAGCAACAGGTGATGAACACCGAACAACGCTTGCCGCTGCGCCTGAAAAACCTGGCCCGCGAGCAGCTGCTTCAAGCCCGTGGCGCGCATGCGTTTGAGGGGTTGTTGGAGCCTGCGCGGCTCACGGCCGACAGCGAACAAATGATCCTCAACACCCTGAGCCGCCACAGCGATGCGCTGGGCAATACGCGCCTTGAGGTGCGCAAACACAGGCTGACCGGCGCGGTACGTGCCGCTGCGGGCCCGCGCGGCGCTCCACGGGTGCGGCACCTGGTCAGAAGCGAAGCGGGCGATTACCAGCTGTATGACGAGGAGCAGGCCTTGTTGCCCGCACCTGTGGATATCTACGCGGCAATCCTGCACGCCCTGCCCGACGCCGAGCGCCACACACTGGGCACCGCGGGCAACGACGGCGCGACCTTGCACGCCTGGCTGATCGACACCATCAACGCGCCACAAGCGCGGCGTACCCTGTTGCAAACCCAACCGACGCCGCCGGTGCCCGACACGCTGGTGCTGCGGCAAATGCCCATGCGCCGCACCCGGCAATGGACCGTGCCGCAACTGCCGCGCCCGCTGAGCGAGCGGGTCGAGGCGGTGTACCCCTACGCGGCGCAAAGCGAGCGGGACGCCTACCTGCTGACCCTGGAAAACCCGCTGCAACGGCGCCGCTTCGACGAGCTGGAGGCCGAGAAAAACCGTTTGCAGGAAGACCTGCGCCAATGGGTCACCACCCGCCTCCCCCACGAGCCCCAAGGCGCCGACCGCACCCGCCTGGACCTGGCACAAGCGTTGATCCGCACGTGGGAGCACAACCTGCACGCCGACGAGCACGGCATCGGCGTGACCCTCGACAGCGTGCCGCTCCAGGGCCTGCTCGCCAACCTGCCGCCCCTGCGGGCCAGCTTTGAGCATGTGCAGCACCTGGACCTGATCGACACCGGCCTGCTCGACGCCGACTGCCGCTTCCTCGTCAACTTCCCGCACCTGCTCCACCTGGACCTGCGCAGCAACAACCTGACCCGCCTGCCCGACGCTGTGCCCCACCTGCATTACCTCAGCGAGCTGGGCCTGAGCGACAACCCGATCCAATGGGACGACCTGAGCCTGGGCCGCCTGGCCTCGATGGACCGCCTGCGGCAACTGGCGCTGTCAAACAACCCACGACTGACCCAAGCGCCCGACGTCGGCGGCATGCCGCACCTGCGCTCGCTGGTGCTGCGCCATACCGGCATCACCGAGTGGCCGCCGGGGCTGTTCGAGCACCCAAGGCCTGCGCATTTTCACCTCGACCTGTCCGGCTCGCCCATCCGCACCGTGCCGCGCTTTCTGCCCTGGCAGCCCGAAGCGCAATGGGTGGCCAACACCCGCCTGGACCGTCACCGGCTGACCCTGGACGCCGAAGAACACCTGGTGAGCTACCGCCTGGCCGCCGGCCTGGACCCTTACCGCAGCTATCCGCCCCGGGGTGACGCCGACTTCTGGCTGCGCGACCAACCGGCGCCAGCCCAGCCCGCGCTGATCGAGCTGTGGCACGACCTGGAACAGGAACACGGCTCGCAGGGCTTTTTTGAAGTGATCAAAAGCCTGGAACAACCGGAGCAGTTCGAAGACCCGGAAGACCGCCTGCGCTACGACGCCGGGCGCCAGGCATTGACGGCCAAGGTGTGGCGCATGTTGCACGCCATGGGCGGCGACGAGGTGCTGCGCAAGCGCCTGTTCCTCAAGGCCAGCAACCCGGTGACGTGCGCCGACGCGGGCGCGCATATTTTTAATGCGATGGGCCTTGAGGTGGAGCTGGCCGAGGCCCATGCCCTGCCGCCTGGGCCTGCACGGCACCGGCGCCTGACGCAATTGGCCAAGGGCAAGACGCGGCTGGACCGGCTCAACGAACAGGTGCGCAAAGACATCGCCCTGCGGGTGGCGCCGCGCGACCAGGGCGGCTGGGGCATGCACTTCAGTACCCAACTGGTGGAAGGGCAACCGGGCGGCGTGGATGAAGTGGAGGTGTACCTGGCGTATCAAAGTGCATTGCAAGCGCGCTTGGATTTGCCCTGGGTGTCGGGGCACATGACCTATCGCGGCACCGCCCAGGTGAGCGACTTGCAGATCAACAACACCTACAACGCGCTGCTGGCGCTGGAGCGCGGGAACGGCCTGGTGGACGGCCTGTTGCAGCAGCCGTTCTGGGAGACACACCTGCGCGACAGCCACCCCGGCGCCTTTCGGGCCAGCGCCGACCGGGATGCCGCCGTGGGGGAGCGCATCGATGATTTGCTGTTTGCACAAAAGGCCTGGGCCCACGCCCGCCCCGAAGCACGGCCCGGGCTGACCGCGCCGTTGCTGGCACTGGCGGACGAACTGGGCGTGCCGCATGCGCAGGTGCTGACGGGGGCCGAAATGGACCCGCAGGCCTACGAGCAGATACTGGAGGGCGCAGGCGGTGTGCCGAGTGAAAAGAGCCTGGCACGGCGGCTGACGTTTGAGGCGCTGGCCGCGCTGGACGCAGGGCCAGAGACCCGTTTGTAGCGAGCGCCCGGGGGCTACACCTCCGAATCCCACACCACCGTGGCGGTGCCGGTATAGGGGGTGCCGCTGCCGTGGTCGAGCATTTGCGAGACACCGTCCGTACCGATCTCGAAATGCAACGTGCTCGGTTTGCGGTCGATATAGCGGCTGGGCTCAAACAAATGGGTGCCGCTGCCATCCAGGCGCAAGGGCAGCCGGCTGACCGGCCGCCCGAGGCTGTCGCTCAAGCCCGGCGGCAGGCTCACGGCCACATCGAACGGCACTTGATGCCCCGCCGCATTGCGCACGCTGCAGGTGTTGCCCACGGGCTCGCCGCACTCCAGGGTCATCTTGAAGTGGGTGCTGGCCCACAGGTTGAAGGTCTGGTCACGGAACAACCGCGTCGGCTTGCGCCCACTGTGCAGCCAGGCTTGCCAGCCGCCCTGGGGTTCAAGCTGCACGCGGTTGCCGCCGGGCGGGATTTCGACCTTGAGGTGGTGGTCCACGTCCAGGGTGAAGTTGAACACCATGAGGTTGTCGCTGGGCATCATGATGTCGCCAAAATCGATGTCGGCGTGCGGCCCCAGGGTGTAGGTCAGCGAGCCGGTGTACAGGCCGTTGTCCATGGTCAGGGGGTTGGGCGTTTTAAGCTCATAGGAGTACTCGAACACCGGGTAGGACAGCTGCGGGATATCCCCCACCGCACGCATCGAACATGCGTTGGCGTTGAGCGGCACGATCCACGACCATAAAAAGATCCGGCTGTTGCCGGTGCCATAGCCGGTGCCGATGCACGGGGCACTGGGATAGACCCAGCCAATGGCGCCGCGCTCCCATAACGAGTGGTTGAACCCCAAGGGCAAGTCCCATCGCCCGCCGATCCCGGCGATGCGCATCCGCACCGTTTCGCTCTTGCCGGTCACCGCATGATTGACCGTCACATCTCGCCACTCGCTGGGCACCTTGAACATCGCCCCTTTGCGCGGGTCGGTATGGTTGCCCTCGATGGGCCCGTTGGACGAGAACTGTATGTCCTCGGTGCGAATACTGAAAATACCGAGGGCCTTGCAGCGCTCCGGAATGTGCCAGGGGCATATCCCGCTCTCGGGGGTGGTGTTGACGAACCTGTTGACCATTGCATTGGACGGATCCGGCCGGAAGCGGGCGGTGATGTCTTGGGTAAGCGCCTGCGCCGCTGCGGGCAATATCAGGGCCACGGCGCATAACGCCGAGCGGATGAACGTCATGAGAGGCATCCCTTCAAAAGCCCGGCGCCGTGGCGTCGAACACCACCCGCACCGTGCCGTAATAGTGACCGGGGCGGTAATCGTCCGCCGGTTTGATTGCAACGATGTCCAGGGGCACGCGCTTGCCGGGCCGTGCATCGGCGGTGGGCACCACTTCGCGGCGCTCCAGGCTCAACTCCTGCTGGTTGAAGCTCACGCGCAGGTCGATGCGATCAGCGCCGTTGTAGATAAAGGGCGGCTCCTCCAGCCGGGCGCCGATGGCGCCGCCGATGTTTTTCACATCGAACTGCGCACGCAACGGGCGCAGCTCGGACGACACCGGGCTGTAGTCCAGGCGCTGCTCCTGTTGCACCAGCCCCGGGTCCACCGGCAACACGTAAAAGTCCGGCGTAGGGATCTCTACAAACACCTCAAAGGTTTCCCGCTCGACGGCCGCCTGCACGCAGGGTGCAAGCAGCAGGCAAGCGGAGGATAAGGCCACGCAGGCCAATAGCTTGAACATCGTTTTTCACCTGTGGCGGGGGATCAGCCTTTGATCTCGATGGTTTTTTTCGCGGCGCCTTCGATCAGGCTGAAGCGGTATTCGCGCCCCGCTTGTTTGTCAAAACTGAAGCTGCGCCCGGCCATGACGTGGTGCTTGACGGTGGGCCGGCAGTCGCGCGGGTTGCCGGCGGCGCAGTCCTTGAATTCGTCGACCACCACCACGCTGTTGCCGTTATTGCGCAGGGCATAACGGTTGGCGATGTCTTGCACCTGGGTGTCGAAACGGGTGTTGCCGGGGCGCACGAAAAACACCGTGCCGTAGCCCGCCAGCACGCGCACACCGGCGGCGAGGCTGTCTTTGTAGTCGGCGCGTTCTTCCTCGCTCAGGGCAAACTCGTCTTCGCTCTGCGGCACCACGGGCACGAAGCGCACGCGGAAGTAGCGCTCTTTGTCGCGGTTGCCCATAAACAGCAAGCGCGTGCCCTGCGTGCCGTTGGCGGGCACGATCAGCCGCGCCGGGCTGGCCATCAAGCCATCGCGGGCGGTGCCGCCGACGTGGTCTTGCAGCGCCACTTCGCGGTAGCTGCCGTCGGCGGCGTAGATCATCTCCAGGATGTTGACCTTGACGAAGGCGGTGGAGGTGCCGCCGTTGAAGACGCGCTTCATGAAGGTACTTTTATCCGCGTCCAGGTAGTCGTAGACCACCCCCACGTTGATTTGCGGACCGGCCTGCGCCCCGACAGAAAACAGATATGCAGCGCACAACAATCCAAAACGTTTCATCACTTGCAACCTCATTGTTTGACACGGGCCACCACGGCCCGCGGGAGTGCGTACCGGCTCAACCGGCGGTCTGCGCACCGTGGACAGCCTCCGCGAGGGTGTCTGGCGTGCAGCGCAGGTCGCCGATCAGCAACACGTCGCGTTCCTGGCGCGCGGTGTTCGGGTCGAGCCGGAACTGGCAGAGCAACTGGTTGGCGTAGCGCACCTCCAAGGTCGGTGCGCCGGTGTTCATTTCCATGGAGAAGAACCCGTCCACCTCGCTCACCCCACGGCTGGCGTGGTTGATCACGTGGTGGCCCTTGAGCGGGTTGCCCTGCTCGTCGAGCAGGCGGCCCAGCACGGTGACGGTGCGCATCACGCTGATCTTGCGGTAGTCCACTCCGCCCTTGTTCAGGTGGTAGTTGCTTCGGGCCGGCTGGATGTTGGCGGCGGGCGGGTGGTTGCCGTCAAAGTCGAAGGCCAGCGTGCTGTTGCGGTAGGCGGTGATGGGCACAAAGTTGCGCCCGGGGCGCAAGCGCGTGCTGCCGCCAGACAGGTCATCGGCGCGCAGGGTGATGGCGTCGAGGTCGGTTTCTACATCGATGATCATCCCGGCCCCGCTGCCTTGGTGCTGGCTGCTCAGGGCCATCTTTTGCCCGCCCACGGCCACGGTGCTGCTCAGGTTGAGGCCGCCGGTGAGTTGGTCGTTGAAGGAGGAGCGCTGGGCGAAGGCATCGCCGTACAGGTGGTCGGTCTGGAAGCTGGTGCGACCCGACAGGCCCACGCCATAGGTGTCGGCGATCAGCGTGCCCGACACGCTTTGCAGCGCGTGGCCTTCAAGGCTGCGCTGGTAGGTCAGCGAGCCGTTGTTGTCGCGGCGACCGTCGCGGGCGGTGCGGGTGCCAAGGCTGGCCGACCATTGCTCGCCGGGCGCTCCCAGGGCGATGCTCACGCTCAGGTCCACCCCACGGTTGCGCTTGTCGCCGGTGCTGGCGGTGGCCGGGCGGTCGAACACCGACAGCCGCCAGTTGGCGTCGTTGCCCAAGAGCGAGGTGCGCTCGCTCCAGCCCAGGTCCAGGCCCCAGCCCTGGAGGTTGCCCTGGCTGTAGGCAAGCCGTGAGTTGATCGAGCTTTTGTTGCTCAGGCGATGGTTGAGCGCCAGCGACGAGTTGCTGGTCTGGCCGATGAACACGGTACGCGGACGCAGGCGGGTGCCGTCGGGCAGGAGCTCGTAGGTGCGGCGCGTGTCCAGCCAGCTGCGGTTGTGGCTGAACACCAGGCTGCCGCTGCCGTAGCTGTACAGGGTTTGCAGGTCCAGGCCGGTGCCGTGGTCCTGGGTCTGGTAGACGTTGGCATACAGGCTCAGGCTGTTGGCCAGGGTCCAGTCGATGGACGTGCCCAACTGCATTTTTTCACGCACCTTGCGTGTGGTGGCGCCCAGGATCACCCGGGGGTGGGCCAGGTAGTTGAGCGCCGCGCCGTAGGTCATGAAGCCGCTGGATTGTTCATCCCAGTTGCTCAGCAGTTTGGTTTCACGCCCCAGGAAGCTGCTGTAGCGAAAGCGCTCGTCGGCGTTGCGCCAGTTGTTGGGCTTGTACACCAGCTCTTGGGTGGTCGTGGTGGTGAGGCCGTCTTCGACCAGGCGCACTTCCACTTCGTAGATGCCGCCGGGCAAGGGCCGCGTGTCGAGGGTCTGCAAACCGGCGGACACCGGCTGGGTGTTGATCAGCAAGCCGTTGCGGTAGATCTCCACCGCGGCCTGGCGGCTGGCGGTGACGTAGATCGGGTAGACACTGGGCTTGGGGTTGTTGATGAGCAGGCTGTCGGAGCTGGCAAACATCACGCCCACCGCGGTGTCCGGGTTGGCGCCAAACGAGCGCACTTGCCGGGTGAGGCCATCGGAGCCGGGCATGAAATAGCCCAGGCGCAGGAAATTGCCGTGCATTTCGCGCTGCGTATAAAGCTCGTGCACCGCGTGGTACAGCTGGGTGTCGGTGCCGCCAAAGCGCGACAGTTGCAGGTTGAATGCCTGGCTCCAGTTGCCGAGGCTGGAACTGGCTTCCAGGCCATAACGCCCCCCCACGGCCTGGCCTTGGCCGCCGTTGAGGTTGAGCTGGTTGTTGACGATCAGGCCCAGGCTGCCCGCCTCGGGCTGGTCGTAGTAACGCTTGGCTTCGCTGTTGCGTTCCACGTTTTGCGTGAGGATCGACACCAGCGAGTTTTCCAGGCTGTAGTGCAACGCCAGCAACTGCGCGGGGCACGTGCCTTCGCAGCCGCCCAGGGGCAGGCCCGGTTGCAGGATTTGCTGCCAGGTGTCGCGCTCGGCAGGCGTGAAGGCGCTGTCGGCGGTGTCGGTGAATTCCAGCAGCGTGATGCGATCATCCCGGCCCAGCACGATCATGGCTTCGCCGAGAAACTGTTGGTCCAGCTCCACGCGCACGGCCAGGGGCACATCAAAGAAGTGCTGTTCAAACTCTGCCGGCAACCCCTTGGACTGCGACAGCAGGCTGCCCGCCGTGGTGGCGACTGGCGTTGCAGCCAGGGCACTCGCGCAAAGCGATAGCATGAGCGCACCCGCGATAGGCGTCTTTGAAAACATGAACGGAATACTCGTCAATACAGGCAGTCGGGACTGTTGAACAGGGCGAGTGAACACACCCGCCCTGTTCATGAACCCGTGGCGTGAGCCGCCACGGGGTGCAGCCAGGGCTTAGAGGAACGGCGCGCGCGGTACGGCGTCGAAAATCACCGTGTAGTTGGCGGTGTAGAGGCCGTTCTGGGTGTCGAGCGGCTTGGCCGGGGTGATCACCAGGTCTGCCTGGGTGCCCGGGGTGGATTGCGGGTCATCGACCACTTCTTGCGGCGTGGCGGTGAGCACGACGCCGTTGAAGGTGTTGGTCAGTGCAATGCTGTTGCTGCCGTTGTACAGCGCAGCAGCCGTAGGGCCGCCTTCGATATAGGCATGCACCGAACCGTCGGTGTTTTTCACGTCAAAGGTGGCACGCAGGGAACTCAGTTCACCGCTGACCGGGTTGTAGTTCATGGTTTCATCTTTACCAAAGTTGGGGTCTCGCGGCTGAGCATGAAACTGCTTGGTCGGGATATCCGCTTTGATTTGGATGGACGTGCGCGCGTCCTCGGCAGCAAACGCCACGGTAGAGCTAACGGCGATGGCCAGCAGCGAGGCGGCAACGGCAGTTTTTTTGAACATGTTGGATACCTGTTTTCTAATAAAAATCAAAGTTTTAGAAATTACTGAAACGCTCGAAAACTCGAAACTTTCCAATAAGTTGCATTGACGAACTTGCCGTTCGTTCAAAGCGAGACAAGTATCCAGCGGTAAAAAAAACCGGTAAGCCAGCAGTTTCCCATTCGCACGTAGCCCGAGCACGATGCACTTGATAGGAAGAAAGTGGCATTTTGCCAAAACTTTAAAAGTTCCTGTAAGACTCAGACTACATAGGCGTAAACATGCAACTTTTATGTTCACTAAAAGGCTGTAAGAACGGTATGACATTCACCCAAGTTGGTGAATGCCCAAGTGGCGATCAATAACGTAGGACAAGGCTTGCGTCACAGGCGGTGATCAGGGCGGGACCACTACCGTTGGTCTGGTGGGCTTGCTACACATTTAAGATATATCTTAAGTTGTATCTAACCATAACGGAGAGGCGCACACATGAGAGAGCATCACCCCCATCACCCCCACCCTCACGAAGGCCGCGACGGCTTCGAGAAACGCCCGGGCCGCGAACGCGGTGGCCGTGGCCCCCGGGTGTTCGCACCGGGCGACCTGAAATTGCTGCTGGCGGCGTTGATCGCCGAACAGCCGTGCCACGGCTATGACCTGATCCGCCAGATCGAAGGCCTGTTCGACGGTGCCTACAGCCCCAGCCCCGGGGTGATCTACCCCACCCTGACGTTTCTGGAAGAAAGCGAGTGGATCACCGGCGACGCCGAAGGCGGCAAAAAACGCTACACCATCACGGACGCCGGTCGTCTCTTTTTAAGTGAGCAGGCGGTGGCCCTGGACGGCGTGCGCATGCGCATCGACGTCAGCAAGCGCTCGTTGCGTGGCCATGACCGCCCGCCCGAAATCCACGAGGCGGTGCACAACCTGCGCCATGCCTTGCAGTTGCACCACGGGCGTTGGAGCCCGGAAGAAATCGTTCGTGTCGCGGGCCTGCTCAACGGCACCGCGCAAGCCATTGTCGACGGCCCGGCCGTCCCGTCTTCCCAGGGGAAAAGCCAATGAATACGCAAGTGATCCACCGCGTCAGTCACGAGATTGTCCGTCGCCGCCTCGAAGTCTTGCGGGTGGTGGACATCACCCCGCGCATGCGCCGCATCACCGTGGGCGGGCCGCAACTGGCGGGCTTCGTGAGCCTGGGCAGCGACGACCACATCAAGCTGCTGTTCCCACAGAACGCGGCCGAACAGGCGGCGCTGGAAAGCCCCACCTTCAGCATCAAGGGCGACGGCCCGCAACCGCCGATGCGCGACTACACGCCACGGCGTTTCGATGCCGCCCTGGGCGAACTGGACATCGACTTCGTGCTGCACGGCGACGGCCCCGCCTCGACCTGGGCTGAACAGGTGCAAGTGGGCCAGCCGCTGTACATGGGCGGGCCACGGGGCTCGATGATCGTGCCGGACATCTTTGACAGCTACCTGCTGATCGGCGATGAAACCGCCTTGCCCGCCATCGCCCGGCGCCTGGAAGAACTGCCGGCCGGGCGCACGGTGCTGGCGGTGATCGAGGTGGCCGATCTCAAGGAGCGCCAAGCGCTGCACAGCGCAGCGATGGTGGAGGTGATCTGGGTGGTGCGCGGCACCGACGACCTGCTGCACACCGTCAGCCAGTTGAAAGTGCCGGCCGGCAAGCTGTACGCGTGGGTGGCGACCGAAACCAAAGTGTCGCGCCAGCTGCGCCGCGTGCTGCTCGACCAACACGGGCTTGACGACGAATACCTCAAGGCCGTGGGTTACTGGCGTGCCGAGGGCAGTGACGAAGCCTAACCCGCCTGCGTTGGATCGTTCCCACAGGCGCGGGGACGATCACCGCGCGCGGGGTGATTTGAGCACGCGGTCCAGGCCCACGATCACCAGCGCCACCAGCACAAAGCCCGCCAAGATGCCGCCCGCGTTCACGAACACCTGGGGATAACCCAGCGTGTCCACATCGATGAACGGGTACTGGTACTGCCCCAGTTCATGCCCGCGCAGCAGCGCATAAGCAAAATACACCACCGGGTAAATCACCCAGCCGGCCATGTGCCTCACGCGCAAGCTGCCCTTGGGCACGCAGCGCCACCAATAGCCCAGGAACAGCAGCGGCATCACGTCGTGCAGCAACTCATCGGCGATAAATTGAAAGCCTTGGGGGTGCCACAAATGCCGCAGCAGCAGGTTGTAGGCCAGCCCCACCACCAGGATGCTCACGCAAATACCGCTGCTGATGACCGGGCTCAGGAAAAACCGGCGCGCGGCGCCCGGGCGGCCTACCCACGCGTGCGTCAACACCACCGCCGCCAGGGTGTTGGTGAGCACGGTGAAAAAGCTGAAGAAGCTGACCAGGCCGCCCAGCAGGCTGGCCTCGGCGCTCCAGCGCGAATAGAAAATCAGGTACTGCTGAATCGCCAACCCCGCCCAACCGGCCAGGGCCGCCAGCGCCACATAACCGCTCACGCGCTCAGTCCTGCGGGCGTTTGGTGCGCATCAGCTTCACGTACAAGCCTTCGACTTTTTCCCGCGCCCAAGGCGTCTTGCGCAAAAAAGTCAGGCTGGACTTGATGCTCGGGTCGCTCTTGAAGCAGCGAATGTCGATGCGCTCGGCCAGGCCTTCCCATGCGTAATGCTCAACCAGGGTGGTGAGGACGTGTTGCAGGGTGACGCCGTGCAGCGGGTCGTTGCTTGTTGCGGTCATGCCGGGCCTTTTTGCAAAAAGAAGAAACGAAGCCGCGCACCTTAGCCGACGGGTCGGGCCGGTGGAAGCACCGCCTTCACTATAGCCGCTGGAAAAAGTTCCCCTTCCCGACACAAAAAGAGATGTTATATTGTAACCATAACGATCAAATGTATGCGTCTCGTTACCGTCGCCGCCTGGTTTTTTGACTTGGCGCACCCCTGTGCGCCGCCTAAGGAATGACCGATGTCTCTTTCTTCTCCCCTGCTCTGGCGCCTGTCCCCGCTTGCCGCCGCCGTGTTGATGTGTGCCCAGGCCCATGCCCTGGAACTGCAACCCCAAGTGATCACCGGCAACCCGTTGGGCAGCCCGCAACTGGCCTCGCCCACCACCGTGCTGGAAGGCGATGACCTGACGCTGCAACAAAAAGGCAGCCTGGGTGAAACCCTCAACAAACAGCCCGGCGTGTCCTCGTCGTACTTCGGCCCGGGGGCCAGCCGCCCGATCATTCGGGGCCAGGACGGCGATCGCATTCGCCTGTTGCGCAACGGCGTGGGCGCGCTGGACGCCTCGTCACTGTCTTACGACCACGCCGTGCCGCTGGACCCGGTCAACGTCGACCGCGTCGAAATCGTGCGCGGCCCGGCCGCGTTGTTGTATGGCGGCAGCGCCATTGGCGGGGTGGTCAACACCTTTGACAACCGCATCCCCACCGAAGCCATCGAAGGCATTCACGGGGCTGGCGAGCTGCGCTACGGCGGCGCCGACACCACCCGCAGCAGCGCAGGCAAACTGGAGGCGGGCAACGGCACCTTCGCCTTGCACCTGGACGCCAATGCCCGCGAGTTCAACGACCTGAAAATCCCCGGTTTTGCCCGTGACCGCCACGCGCCGCCAAGCGAAGACGACGACGCAAAGCACGGCCGCCTGGGCAACAGCAGCGGGCGCCAGGACGGCGGCGCGGTGGGCGGTTCCTACACCTGGGACGACGGTTACGCCGGGCTGTCCTACAGCAATTACGACAGCAACTACGGCTCGCCCGCCGAGCAGGATGTGCGCATCCGCATGAAGCAGGATCACTACGCCTTCGCGTCCGAGATCCGCAACCTGCAAGGCCCGTTCACCTCGGTGAAGCTGGACGCGGGCTACACCGACTACGAGCATCGCGAGATCGAAGGCGGCGAGGTCGGCACCACGTTCAAAAACAAGGGATATGAAGCCCGCGTGGAAGCCCGCCACCAGCCGATCGGCCCGTTCAACGGGGTGGTGGGGGCCCAGGTCACCCGCAACGAGTTTTCGGCGCTGGGCGAAGAAGCCTTCGTGCCGCAGACCGACACCAACGCTGGCGCGCTGTTCATCCTTGAAGAAATGCAGGCCACCGAGCGCCTCAAACTGAGCCTGGGCGCGCGCCTGGAACACACCAGCATCAACCCGGACAGCAAGGGCAACGAGCGTTTCGCCGCCGCCGACAAAACCAGCGACTTCACCGCGGGCAGCCTGTCGTCCGGCGCGGTGTACACGCTGACGCCGGTGTGGTCGCTGGCCGCGACCCTGGGCTACACCGAACGCGCACCGACGTTCTACGAGCTGTACGCCAACGGTGCCCACGTGGCCACCGGCACCTTTGAATTAGGCGACGCCAACCTGTCCAAGGAAAAGGCGGTGTCCAGCGACCTGGCCCTGCGCTTTGACAACGGCACCCACAAGGGCAGCTTTGGCGTGTTCTACAGCCACTTCTCCAACTACATCGGCCTGTTGGGCACGGGGCGCACGCTCAACGATGAAGGCGAGGAAGACGCAGGCGGCATTCCCGAATTCAAATACTCGGGTGTGCGTGCACGTTTCGCAGGCTTTGAAGCACAGGATCACTGGAAGCTGGGCGAAGGGGCCTACGGCAAGTTCGCCCTGGAGCTGTCCGGCGACTACACCCGCGCCACCAACCTGGACACCGGCGAAGCCCTGCCCCGCATCGCCCCGCTGCGCGTGAACAGCGGGCTGCTGTGGGAACTGGACCGCTGGCAAGCGCGTATCGATGTGGAACACGCCGCCGGCCAAGGCCGCGTGCCCGACAACGAAAGCGGCACCAACGCCTACACCACCCTGGGCGCCAGCGCGGGCTATCGCTTCAACCTGGGCGGCAGCCAGTGGCTGGCGTTCGTCAACGGCGAAAACCTGACCAACCAGACCGTGCGCTACGCCAGTTCCATCCTGCGTGACATCGCCCCGGCACCGGGGCGCAGCGTGCAAGTGGGCTTGCGCACCACCTTCTGACGCCGCTTTGCGCAACATGCTGGGGGGGCTCGCGCCCCTCTGGCCACGCCGCATAAACGCCCGTTCGGGCGACTGTTACCAAATCCGAAAGGATTCATCTTGTGAATGCCCCTTTTTCTATCAATAGAGGGGCTTTATCCTTGCCCGCAACCCACTGAAACGTTTCACCTCTCGGTCGATCCCGATTTGCCCCTCGCTACAAGCCTTTAAAGACAGCGCTGTCTTTGAGCAACTGGCGCTTGGCGATCGGTTTTTCGCCTGTGGATAACCCAGCCTTTCTCGCAAAAAACTGAATACCGCTGAACCAAGCCCGCGCCGAATCGTCATCTACAGTGAACACGTGCGCGTCTACATAAAATGTTACGGAGAGACAAACCTATGAGCACTGCCAGTGCTTCAAGCCCGAGCCGACTCTTGCCCAGGCTGTTGGGGATCTTGCTGTTGATAATGGGCCTGGCCTTATTGGCCGGGGGGATCAAGCTGAGCCTGCTGGGCGGCTCGCTGTACTACCTGCTGGCCGGTATCGGCCTGGCGGTGACCGGGCTGTTGCTGCTGGCCAACCGTCGCGCGGCCCTGGGCCTGTACGCACTGGTGCTGTTCGCCAGCACCGTGTGGGCCCTGTGGGAAGTCGGCCTGGACTGGTGGCAACTGGTGCCGCGCCTGGCCCTGTTGTTTGCCTTAGGGATTGTCATGTTGCTGCCCTGGTTTCGCCGCCCGCTGGTGTTCACCCAGCCAGCCCCGCTGGGCACCGGCGCGCTGAGCGTGGCCGTGGTGCTGGCCGGAGCGGCCGCCGTCGCCAGCCAGTTCACTCACCCAGGCATGGTGGTGACGGGCGAGCTGCAACGCGACGCCGTCCCTGGCATGGCCAACGCCGCGCCGGCCCAGCCCGACGGTGACTGGAACGCCTACGGCCGCTCGGCCTTTGGCGACCGCTACTCGCCGCTGGCCCAGATCACCCCGCAAAACGCGCACACCCTGGTGCCCGCCTGGACCTATCGCACCGGCGACATCCCAGGCCCGGGCGACCCCGGCGAAACCACTGCCGAAAACACCCCGCTGAAGGTCAACGGCATGCTCTATGTGTGCACGCCCCACAGCCAGGTGATCGCGCTGGACCCGGACACCGGCAAGGAAATCTGGCGTTTCGACCCAAAGATCAGCAGCCAGGGCGCGCACAATTTCAAAGGCTGGGCACACATGACCTGCCGTGGCGTGTCGTATCACGATGACGCCGCCTACGCCTCCGAGCAAAGCCCCACCGGCAGCGCCAGCCCCACCGCCGCCCCGAATGCGTGCCCCAAACGCATCTTCGTGCCCACCGCCGACACCCGCCTGATCGCCCTCAACGCCGACACCGGCAAGATGTGCGAAGACTTCGGCGACAAAGGCCAGGTGGACCTGCGCGCCAATATCGGCAGCTTCGCCCCCGGCGGTTACTACTCCACGTCGCCACCGGCCGTGACAAAAAACCTGGTGGTGATCGGCGGCCATGTCACCGACAACGTTTCCACCGACGAGCCCAGCGGCGTGATCCGCGCGTTCGACGTGCACACCGGCAAGCTGGTGTGGAACTGGGACAGCGGCAACCCGGACGACACCACCCCGCTGGCCGAGGGCAAGACCTACACGCGCAACTCGCCGAACATGTGGTCCATGTTCGCGGTGGATGAAAAACTCGGCATGCTTTACCTGCCGATGGGCAACCAGATGCCCGACCAGTACGGCGGCGACCGCACGCCAGACTCCGAGAAATACAGCGCTGGCCTGACCGCCCTGGACATCGACACCGGCCATGTGAAGTGGACCTACCAGTTCACCCACCACGACCTTTGGGACATGGACGTGGGCGGCCAGCCGTCGCTCGTCGACATCAAGACCGCCGACGGCGTGAAGCAAGCGGTGATGGCGTCGACCAAGCAAGGCAGCATCTACGTGCTGGACCGCAGCAATGGCCAGCCGGTGGTGCCGATCAACGAGATCCCGGTACCGCAGGGCGCGGTGGCGGGCGATCACACGGCGCCGACCCAACCCAAGTCCGACCTCAACTTCATGCCGCCGCCCCTCAAGGAGCGTGACATGTGGGGCGTGACGCCGTTCGACCAGTTGATCTGCCGGATCGACTTCAAGTCGATGCGCTACGACGGCCCGTTCACCCCGCCGTCGCTGCAAGGTTCGATCGTGTACCCGGGCAACTTCGGCGTGTTTGACTGGGGCGGCATTTCCGTGGACCCGGTGCGCCAGATCGCGTTTGTGAACCCCAGCTACATGGCGTTCAAATCCAAACTGATCCCGGCAGCCGACATCGCCAAGCAAGGCCCGCGCGTGAGTGAAACCCAAGGCGTGCAGCCCAACAAAGGCGCGCCGTATGGCGTGATCCTCGAAGCGCTGCTGTCGCCGATGGGCCTGCCGTGCCAGGCACCGGCGTGGGGGTACGTGGCGGCCGTCGACCTGACCAACCACCAGACCCTGTGGATGCACAAGAACGGCACCGTGCGCGACAGCTCGCCCGTGCCGATCCCGCTGACCATGGGCGTGCCCAGCCTGGGCGGCACGTTCACCACCGCCGGTGGCGTGGCGTTCTTGAGCGGCACCCTGGACCAGTACCTGCGCGCCTATGACGTGAAAAACGGCAAGCAACTGTGGGAAGGCCGCCTGCCTGCGGGCGCGCAAACCACCCCGATGACCTACACCGGCAAGGACGGCAAGCAGTATGTGCTGGTGATGGCTGGCGGGCACGGCTCACTGGGCACCAAGCAGGGTGACTATGTGATGGCGTTCAAACTGCCGGACTGACCCCCGGCAGGCTCAGGCTCCGCGTTTGTGACTGGGACGCGGAGCCTGCTCTTTTAAAGCCCGATGTTCGGGTGCCTTACACCGGCACCCGCTCGCGCATCATCCACATCTCGAACGCCATCGCATTCAGCGGCCGGCTGATGAGGTAGCCCTGGGCGGTGTCGCACTTCCACTGTTTGAGCAGCTTCAGGCTGGGCTCGAACTCCACCCCTTCGGCGACCACCTTGAGCCCCAGGTTGTGGCTCATTTCGATGGTCGAGCGCACGATTACGCCGTCGCCGGTATCGCTTTCCAGGTTGCGCACAAACGACTGGTCGATCTTCAGTTCCTGCACCGGCAGGCGCTGCAGTTGCGCCAGTGACGAATAGCCGGTGCCAAAGTCGTCCACCGACAGGCTGATGCCACAGCCGCGCAGTTGCTCCAGCACGCGAAGGGCCTGCTGCGGGTCGTGCATGATCGCGCTTTCGGTGAGCTCAAAAACCAGCTGCCCGGCCGACACCCCGTGCTGTGACAGCAATTGGGTCACGCGCACGGCCAGGCTGTCATCGGCCAGGTCGTCCACCGAGATGTTCAGCGAAAGCTGCACGTGCAGGCCGCGCCCGCCCCACTCGGCCAATTGGCGGATCGACGCCTCGATCACCCATTGGGTCAGGCTGCCCATGCTGCCGGTGCGCTCGGCCAGCGGGATGAACTCGCCCGGCGACACCAGGCCCAATGTCGGGTGCTGCCAGCGCAACAAGGCTTCGGCCTGGCGGACGTGGCCCTTGTGCAGGTCGAGCTTGGGCTGAAAACACAAAAACAATTCGCCCTCGGCCGCGGCCCGGCGCAGGTCGCGGATAAGGGTGATCTGGCGCTGGTGCGCGAGGTCGCGGTCTTGCTGGTAGATCTGCAGATACCCCGGCAACGCCGCCGCGTCGTGACGGGCAATGGCGGCGCGGCTGACCAACTCCTCCACCTGCTGGCCGTCGGTGGGGTAGGCGGCCATGCCAATGCTCACTTCATGGCGCAGCTCATGCCCGCCGATGCGTTGGGGTTCAGTAAGGCGAGCGTAGAGCCGATCGGCCAGGGCAACGGCGCGGTTGATGCCGGTGTTTTCCAGCAACAGCAAGAATTCGCTGCCGGTGATGCGCGCGGCGGTGTCACCGGCCGACAGGCTCGACACCAGGCAACGGCTGGCTTCACGCAACATTTGCTCGACGCCTTCAGGGCCGAAGCCTTCGTTGATCACCCGGTAATTTTCGATCCCCAGGTACAGCAACACCACGGGCCGACGGGCGCTGATGGCACTGCCCAGGCGCTCGATGGCCAGGGCGCGGTTGGGCAAGCCGGTGAGCGAGTCGTGCAAGGCGTTATGCGCCAACTGCTGCTCCCGCACGCCGATGGCGGTTTGCATGGCGTTGAACGCACGCGCCAGCAGGCCGAACTCATCGTGGCTGCGCACCCGCACGGGCGTGCGGTAGTCGCCAGCGCCGATACGCTCGGCGGCCTGCACCAGCGTGTCGAGTGGCCGCGACACCCGCCGCGCCAGGAGCAACGCCGCCGCCAACGACACCATCAACACCACCACGGCGATGGCCAGAAACTGGTGGTCCAGCGGGGCAAAGGATTCCAGGGCATGCGCCAGCGGGCTTTGCAGCAACACGCGCACATCCCCGCTGTGACCGGTGTTGGCCAACAGCAGCACCTGGCTGAGATAACGCTGGCCGTGAAACAGGTTGAACCGGGGCGCCTGCTGGTTTTGCAGGCTTTGCAGTTCGCTGATGACCGTGGCGTCAAACGCATCAGGCTGGGTGCTGAACAGCGTGCCGGGCACGCCGTCTTGGATGCCGATGAAGGACACTTCCAGATTGCTCATGGAACGCAGTTCATTGGCAAACAGATCGTCCATGGGGAACCCCATCACCACCCGGGCAATGGGCAGCGGGTTGACGACTTCCTTTTGCACCAACAGGTAAGGGCGGCCATTCAAGGCGCCGATCAACATCTGCAAGCCGTTGCGCTGCGCGTCGTGCAGCACCTGGTTATACGCAAAGGGCTCGTCGGCAGTGAACGCCGGTAGCGTGCTGGCGATCACCCGGCCATCGAGGCCCAGCACAAGCACCTCACTGGACCCCAGGCCCGTGCCATGCCAGCGCAGCGCGGTCAGGATCGCGGCGGGGTTGCCCCCGGCGACGGCGTCGCGAAACGGCTGGTCGGCGGTGAGCCAGTCGAGGCCGTATTGCAGGCGCCTGCCGCGCAGGTCCAGCAACCGCTCGAACACCTGGCTGCCGGTTTCCAGTTGCACGTGCGCCTGGTTTTCCACGGCGTGGGTGGTGGCGGTCTTCACGGCCACGTACACCGCCGTAATCACCACCAGCAACAACAGCGCCAGTACCCCGGCGATACGTGTCTGAAACGTATGGCGCCACTTCATGTTCGTGCCCTCTGGCAACGCCCGCCCCCTCCAGCCCCAGCCTCCCTGTGTCATACGCGTCCCTCGCAACTGCTGACATGGCGTCAAAAAAACATCTTGAATTTGCAGATATTTGAATAAGTCAGACTAGCTGCCGATCACCAGAAGCGCACCCAGTAAATCCGGGTTATTTACTGTCATTTTATTGACGACAATTCCCTATCGCCGGGGCCGCCAGCCAGAGCCAGCCGGGCCGCGCGTGCAGGGTTTCCCCGCCACCGATAGCTGACAAATTGTTGCGAACGGGACCTGCCCATTGAAACCACCGCGGACTCGCCCCATCTAACCTGCATACTTCCCCATGCAGGTGCCCCATGAGCAACCAGCAAGAATTCCCCGATATCGACCTGAACGACTACGCCGACCCCGAAAACGCTGAAGGCGCCTCGGTCCATACCGGCCTGGCCCTGCCCGGGCAGAACCTGCCGGACAAGGTCTACATCATCCCGATCCACAATCGGCCGTTCTTTCCGGCGCAAGTGCTGCCGGTGATCGTCAATGAAGAACCCTGGGCCGAGACGCTGGAGCTGGTGAGCAAGTCCGACCATCACTCCCTCGCCCTGTTTTTTATGGAAACGCCGCCCGAAGACCCCCGGCATTTCGACACCTCCAGCCTGCCGCTGTACGGCACGCTGGTGAAGGTGCACCACGCCAGCCGCGAAAACGGCAAGCTGCAGTTCGTGGCCCAGGGCCTGACCCGCGTGCGTATCCGCACCTGGCTCAAGCACCATCGCCCGCCGTACCTGGTGGAAGTCGAATACCCACACCAGCCCAGCGAGCCGACCGACGAGGTCAAGGCGTACGGCATGGCGCTGATCAATGCGATCAAGGAACTGCTGCCGCTCAACCCGCTGTACAGCGAAGAGCTCAAAAATTACCTCAACCGCTTCAGCCCCAACGACCCCTCGCCCCTGACCGACTTCGCCGCCGCGCTGACCTCGGCCACCGGGAACGAGCTGCAGGAAGTGCTGGACTGCGTGCCCATGCTCAAGCGCATGGAAAAAGTGCTGCCGATGCTGCGCAAGGAAGTGGAAGTGGCGCGCCTGCAAAAGGAGATCTCCGCCGAGGTGAACCGCAAGATCGGTGAGCACCAGCGTGAGTTTTTCCTCAAGGAACAGCTCAAGGTCATCCAGCAGGAGCTGGGCCTGACCAAGGACGATCGCAGCGCCGACGTCGAGCAGTTCGAGCAGCGGCTGACGGGCAAGGTGCTGCCGCCCCAGGCGCAAAAGCGCATCAGCGAAGAGATGAACAAGCTGTCGATCCTGGAAACCGGCTCGCCGGAATACGCCGTCACCCGCAACTACCTGGACTGGGCCACCTCGGTGCCGTGGGGCGTGTATGGCGAGGACAAACTCGACCTCAAACACGCCCGCAAGGTGCTGGACAAGCACCACGCGGGGCTGGACGACATCAAAACCCGCATCCTCGAGTTCCTGGCGGTGGGCGCCTATAAGGGCGAAGTCGCCGGTTCCATCGTGCTGCTGGTGGGCCCGCCGGGCGTGGGCAAGACCAGCGTGGGCAAGTCCATCGCCGAATCCCTGGGCCGGCCGTTCTACCGTTTCAGCGTGGGCGGCATGCGCGACGAGGCCGAGATCAAGGGCCACCGGCGCACCTACATCGGCGCCCTGCCGGGCAAGCTGGTGCAGGCGCTCAAGGATGTGGAAGTGATGAACCCGGTGATCATGCTCGACGAGATCGACAAGATGGGCCAGAGCTTCCAGGGCGACCCCGCCTCGGCGTTGCTCGAAACCCTGGACCCGGAACAGAACGTCGAATTCCTCGACCACTACCTGGACCTGCGCCTGGACCTGTCCAAGGTGCTGTTCGTGTGCACCGCCAACACCCTGGACTCCATCCCGGGCCCGCTGCTGGACCGCATGGAAGTGATTCGCCTGTCGGGCTATATCACCGAAGAAAAAGTCGCCATCGCCAAGCGCCACCTGTGGCCCAAGCAACTGGAAAAAGCCGGAGTGGCCAAGACCAGCCTGAGCATCAACGACAGTGCCCTGCGCGCGTTGATCGACGGCTACGCCCGTGAAGCCGGGGTGCGCCAGTTGGAGAAGCAGCTGGGCAAGCTGGTGCGCAAGGCCGTGGTCCGGCTGCTGGACGAGCCGGACAGCGTGATCAAGATCGGGCCCAAGGACCTGGAAACCTCGCTGGGCATTCCGGTGTTTCGCAACGAGCAGGTCTTGTCCGGCACCGGCGTGATCACGGGGTTGGCCTGGACCAGCATGGGCGGGGCCACGCTGCCCATCGAGGCCACCCGTATTCACACGCTCAACCGCGGCTTCAAGCTCACCGGGCAGTTGGGTGAGGTGATGAAAGAGTCCGCCGAGATTGCCTACAGCTACATCACGTCGCATCTGAAGTCGTTTGGCGGTGACCCGAAGTTCTTCGACGAAGCCTTTGTGCACCTGCACGTGCCCGAAGGTGCCACGCCCAAAGACGGCCCGAGCGCCGGGGTAACCATGGCCAGTGCGCTGTTGTCGCTGGCCCGTAACCAGCCGCCGAAAAAAGGCGTGGCCATGACCGGCGAGCTGACGCTGACCGGGCATGTGCTGCCGATTGGCGGGGTGCGTGAAAAGGTCATTGCGGCGCGGCGCCAGAAGATCCACGAACTGATCCTGCCCGAGCCCAATCGCGGCAGCTATGAAGAGTTGCCGGACTACCTCAAGGAAGGGATGACCGTGCACTTTGCCAAGCGCTTCGCGGACGTGGCGAAGGTGTTGTTCTGATCGATCGTTAAAGGCTGGGGCCTTATCGCGGGCAAGCCCGCTTCTACGCTTGAGCGCGTAAGGCCCAGACAGTCGCCCTGAACCCTCTTGTCACACCCTGTCTCATCTTCGGTTATGCTCGGCCTTCGTCGTGAATCAACGGAGCCCCCATGACCGCTGCCCGCCTGCTTCTTCCCCTGAGCCTTGCCCTGCTGGCCGCGTGCGCCAGCGCGCCGAAGCAAAACGTCACCGTGGAAAAACAGAGCGCCTGCCCGCTGGCGTTGAAGACCGGGCAAAACCTGATCCTGACCCTGCCCAGCAACCCCACCACCGGCTACCGCTGGGCCATCCAGGATTCGGCCGGCGGCGTGCTGCGCGCGCTGAGCCCCGAGGTGTACAGCAACCCCGAAGACGGCAGCCTGGTCGGCGCGGGCGGCCATTCCACCTGGCGCTTCCAGGCCTTTGCACCGGGCCAGGGCCGCTTGCGCCTGACCTCCCAGCAACCGTGGGAACCGGAAGCCGAGCCTGCCGAGACGTTCGACTGCGCCATCACGGTGAACTGAAAAGGCCCGGGGCGGATGCGCTCGGGCATCACGGCCCCGGCGGCCCATCAGACAACCCGCGCATCCCAGGGCCAACTTGGCTAAAATACCGGCCTTTTCCCCCTCGTCGCCGGAACCGCCGTGAGCAAAGAACCCGATCGCCTTTTCGCCCAGCCCTTGTCCCAGGTGCCGGACTTCGCCTTTAACGAAGATGTGGTGCGGGTGTTCCCCGACATGATCAAGCGCTCGGTGCCCGGCTACCCGACCATCGTCGAAAACCTGGGGGTGCTCGCCGCGCAGTTTGCCCAGCCCCACAGCGTGCTCTACGACCTGGGCGCCTCGCTGGGCGCCGTGACCCAGGCCCTGCGCCGCCATGTGCGCACCGACGGTTGCCGGGTGATCGCGGTGGATAACTCGGCGGCGATGGTCGAGCGCTGCCGCCAATACCTCAACGGGCAGGACTCGATGTTCCAGGAGTTGCTGCCGGTGGAGGTGGTCGAGGGCGATATCCTGGCGCTCGACTTTGCGCCTGCCTCGGTGGTGGCGCTCAATTTCACCCTGCAATTCATCGCCCCCGACGCACGCCTGGCGCTGCTCGGGCGGATCCGCCAGGCGCTGTTGCCGGGGGGTGCGCTGATCCTCTCGGAAAAGCTGCGCTTTAACGATGAGGCAGAGCACGCCCTGCTCACCGACCTGCACATCGCGTTCAAACGCGCCAACGGCTACAGCGAACTGGAAATTGCCCAGAAGCGCAGCGCCATCGAAAACGTCATGAAGCCCGACAGCCTCCAGGAACACCGCGAACGCCTGCTGGCGGCCGGGTTCTCGAAGGTCGTGCCGTGGTTCCAGTGTCTTAACTTTGCCTCGTTGATTGCCTTGCCATGATTGATCTGTCCCCCCTCGCCCGCCACCTGGTGGGCACTCCGCTGGCCGTGTGGGCCCAAGGCGTGCAAGCGCAACTCGACGCGAAAATGGAAAAAGGCCATGGCGACCTAGCGCGCTGGCAGAGTGCGCTGGACGCCTTGCCCGCCGTGATGCCCAGCCACATCGACCTGCGCAGCGGCCTGACCTTGGACACCGAGTGCGACGACGCCACGCGCACGCAGATGCGCACCGCCTTGATGGGCCTGAGCCCCTGGCGCAAGGGCCCGTTCGACCTGTTCGGGGTGCACGTGGACACCGAATGGCGCTCGGACTGGAAATGGTCGCGGGTCGCACCGCACCTGGACCTCAACGACAAGCGCATTCTGGATGTGGGCTGCGGCAACGGTTATTACATGTGGCGCATGCTCGGCGCCGGGGCCGACAGCGTGATCGGGGTGGACCCCAACTGGTTGTTCTTCTGCCAGTTCCAGGCGGTGCAGCGTTTTTTATCGGCCCCCAAGGCCTGGCACCTGCCGTTTCCGTTTGAAGACTTGCCCGCGAACCTGGAAGGTTTCGACACGGTGTTTTCCATGGGCGTGTTTTATCACCGCCGCTCGCCCGTGGAGCATTTGCTGGCGCTCAAGGACTGCCTGGTCAAAGGCGGCGAGCTGGTGCTGGAAACCTTGGTGGTAGACGGCGACCAGCAGCAGGTGCTGGTGCCCGAAGACCGCTACGCGCAGATGCGCAACGTGTGGTTTTTGCCGTCGGTGCCCGCGCTGATGCTGTGGCTACGCCGCGCCGGGTTCACTGATGTGCGCTGTGTGGATGTGAGCGTGACCACGGTGCAGGAACAACGGGCGACGGACTGGATGAAGTACCAGTCGCTGAGCGATTTTCTGGACCCCAACGATCACAGCAAGACCATCGAAGGGCTGCCCGCGCCGATGCGGGCAGTGATCGTCGCCAAAAAATAACCGCCTCAGAGGGCCGGTTTGGCGCGGCGGGCCTTGAAGAAATCGCTGAGCACCGTGCCGCATTCCTCGGCCAGCACGCCGCCCTCATAGAGCACGCGATGGTTGAGAAAGCCTTGGGTAAAGAACTGCCCCTGGCTTTGCACGATCCCGGCCTTGGGCTCCAACGCGCCGTACACCACACGGGCGATGCGCGAATGCACGATCAGGCCCGCGCACATGCTGCACGGTTCCAGCGTGACGTAGAGCGTGCTGCCGGGCAGCCGGTAATTGTTCACCGCCTGGGCGGCGGCGCGGATGGCGACCATTTCGGCATGGGCACTGGGGTCGCTGCCGCTGATAGGGCAGTTAAAGCCGCGCCCGATGATTTCACCGTTCTGCACCAGCACCGCGCCCACCGGCACTTCGCCTAGGGCGGCGCCTTGTACCGCGAGGTCCAGGGCCTCGCGCATGAAGTACTGGTCGCGACTGCGGTCGATGATGGCGGCGGGGCGAATCTGACGCATCACACCACCTCGATCGCGGCCATCAGGCCGGTTTCCATGTGGTCGATCACATGGCAGTGGAACATCCAGACGCCCGGGTTATCCGCCACCAACGCCACGCGGGCGCGCTCGTTCTTGCCCAGCAGGTAGGTGTCGGTGAAGTACGGCTCGACCTTGTGCCGGTTGGAGGCGATGACTTTGAAGCTCATGCCGTGCAGGTGGATCGGGTGCTGGTATTGGGTCATGTTTTTCAATTCAAAAATGTAGCTTTTGCCTTTCTCAAGCTTAGCGATCGGGCGGTCGGCGCAGGTCTTGTCGGTGATGTCCCAGGCTTTGCCGTTGATCTGCCACAGGCTCGGCGGGCGGTTGTCGGTGTCTACCGACACGGAGCCGACCCACTCGAAATTGAAGTTGAGTTTCTCGGCATTGGCCAGGTCCGGCTCTGCGATGGGGTTGGCGGGCAGCGCGGGCGGCCAGTCGCTGGGCGCATCGCTGTTGGCCACCGAGCGCAACGTGCCCAGGCGCACCGGGCCATTGCGGATCGACAGTTCCTCGCCTGCCGGTGGCGCCTTGATCGCCAGGCAAATGCGCATACCCGGGCCCAGCCAGTATTCCTTGCCCAGCGGGCGAGGCACGATGGGGTTGCCGTCGAGGGCGTAGATCTGCGCCTCGACGTCGGGGATGTTGATGCGGTACGTCAGAGTGTTGTCGAGGTTGAGCAGGCGCACGCGGGTGATCTGCCCGGCGGGTAATTCCACCACGGCCTGGGGCACGCCATTGATGGTCGACAAGCGCCCGGCGGTGCCGCCGCGCGCCGCTTCACGCGGGACGCTGAAGGGCACAAAGGCGCCCTCTTCATCCACGTGCCAGCTTTTCAAGCTCAGGGTGCGTTCGTGTTTGAAGCCGGTGGGCTGGCGCTCTTCGACAATCAGCGGGCCGACCAGGCCACGGCCGAGTTCTTCGCTGCTGTTCACATGGGGGTGATACCAGTAGCTGCCAGCGTCGGGCACGCGGAATGTGTAGTCGAAATACTCCCCCGGCAGCACCGGCAGTTGGGAGACGTAGGGCACGCCGTCCATCTCCAGCGGCAAGCGGATGCCGTGCCAGTGAATGGTGGTGGCCACCGGCAAGTGGTTGATGAAGCGAACCCGCAGCCATTCGCCCTGGCGCACCCGCAACTCGGTGCCGGGCGCCGAAGGGCCGAAGGCCCAGGCCGGGGTGATGTGCTCCGGCACCAGTTCGATGTCCAACGGGGCCGCGATCAGTTGGTAATCGTGGCCCGCGTTAGCCTGCGCCACTTTCCCGAGCCAGTAGCGGTAGCCGCCGCCAGCACCGACACCCACCACTGCAAGGCCGGCGAGGCCACCAAGGATTTGTCGACGGGAAAAGGACTGGGACACAACAACCTCACGTATCGGCCGCGGGTCCGGGACCCGCAAAAGGCGAATACGATACACCTGCATATGCGAAACAGTAAGCGCGCCGGTTGCCGCAGCCCGGTTTTCAGGCCTTGGCGGCGGCCAGGATCAGGGCTTTCATCTCGGCCACTGCGCCTTTGAAACCGACGAACAGTGCATGCGCCACGAGCGCGTGGCCGATGTTCAGTTCGTTGATGCCCTTGATTGCGGCCACCGCTTCGACGTTGTGGTAGTGCAGGCCGTGACCCGCGTTGACGATCAACCCTTGGGCCAGCCCCACGGCCACACCGTCGACGATGCGTTGCAGTTCTTCGGCGACTTCGGTCGGGGTGGTGGCGTCGGCATAGCGGCCCGTGTGCAGTTCGATAGCGGGCGCGCCTACGCGGCGGGAGGCTTCGATCTGGCGCTCGTCGGCGTCGATGAACAACGACACTTCACTGCCGATCTTCGACAGGCGCTCCACCGCCGCCTTGATCCGCGCCTCCTGGCCTGCCACGTCCAGGCCGCCTTCGGTGGTGAGTTCCTGGCGGGTTTCCGGCACCAGGCAGATATGCGCCGGGCGGATGCGTTCGGCGAACGCCATCATTTCTTCGGTCACGCCCATTTCAAAGTTCATGCGGGTTTGCAGCACGTCCTTGAGCACCAGCACGTCACGTTCCTGGATGTGGCGGCGGTCTTCGCGCAGGTGCACGGTGATGCCGTCGGCGCCTGCTTCTTCGGCGTCCAGCGCGGCCTTGACCGGGTCTGGGTAACGGGTGCCACGGGCCTGACGCAGGGTGGCGACGTGGTCGATGTTCACGCCGAGAAGAATGCGATTGCTGGTGGTCACAAAAAGCGCTCCAAGAGGGAAGGAATCGCCGCACAGCATACACGGGGATGTCAGGGCTTTCGAAACAACTCGCGACTGACCAGCGGCCGCCCGCCCAAATGCACCGCCAGGGCCTGGCGCATCAGGCGCTTGGCCGCCGACAACGCGCCCGGCGCGCGCCAGTCAGCCTCGCTCATGGCGAGCAATTCAGTGCCCTGGAACAGGCCGGGTTGCAGCAGGTACACCCGCTCCAGGCCCGCATCGACTTGCAGGCGGTACATGCCGTCGGCGGCGATGGGCTCGCCGTTGATGTCTTCGCTCAGGGAGAAGCCGTAGCCCAGGTCGTCCAGCAGGCGCCATTCGAACGCCCGCAGTAACGGCTCCAACGGACGGCCTTCGGCCAGCGCCAGCAGCGTGGCGGCATAGTGATCGAACACGCCTGGGTGCGGGTCTTCGGCAGGGAGCAGGCGGATCAGCAGTTCGTTGAGGTAGAGGCCGCTGAACAGCGCCTCGCCGTTAAGCCAGGCCGAGGTGCCGACGCTTTCCAGGCGGCCGACATTTTTCAACTCGCCCTTGCCGCGAAACTCCACGTCCAGGGCCACGAACGGGCGGGCCAGGGTGCCGGCTTTGCCACGGGCGCTGCGCAGTACCGCGCGCAGGCGGCCTTGAGGCGTGAGAAAGTCCACCAGCGCGCTCGTCTCGCGGTAGGCGCGGGTGTGCAAGACGTAGGCAGGTTGGCTGGGCGGGGTCGAGGACATGAAAGGCTCGTTGGCGGCAATGGCCTCAGGCGGCGTGCAGTGAGCGGGCTTGCCCCGCTCACCACAGGTTTGTACCGGGTTAGAGGTCGCCGTAGCCCAGCGAACGCAAGGCGCGTTCGTCATCGGACCAGCCGCCTTTCACCTTGACCCACAGGTTGAGCATGATCTTGGAATCAAACAGCAGTTCCATGTCTTTGCGTGCCTCGGTGCCGATGCGCTTGATGCGCTCGCCCTTGTCACCAATGATGATTTTTTTCTGGCCGTCACGTTCGACCAGAATCAGCGCATGGATGTGCAGGGTGGCGCCCTGCTGCTTGAATTCTTCGATTTCGACGGTGATCTGGTAAGGCAACTCGGCCCCCAACTGGCGCATGATTTTCTCGCGCACCAGCTCGGCGGCCAGGAAGCGGCTGCTGCGGTCGGTGATCTGGTCTTCCGGGAAGAAGTGGTCGTTTTCCGGCAGGTGCTCGGCGATCACGCGCTCCAGGGCGTCGAGGTTGTGGCCGTGCTGGGCCGAGATCGGGATGATCTGCGCGTTGGGCAGTTGCTCCTGCAGCCAGCTCAGGTGCGGCATCAGCTCGGCCTTGTCTTCGATGCGGTCGGTCTTGTTCAGCGCGACGATCAACGGGCCGGTGACGTACTGCACGCGCTCCAGGACCATTTGGTCTTCGTCGGTCCACTTGGTGCGGTCGACCACGAAGATCACCACGTCCACGTCTTTCAAGGCCGCCGACGCGGTCTTGTTCATGTAGCGGTTCAGGGCCTTTTCGCCGCCCTTGTGCATGCCCGGGGTGTCGACGTAGATCGCTTGCACGTCGCCCTCGGTCTTGATCCCCAGCATGTTGTGGCGGGTGGTCTGCGGCTTGCGCGAGGTGATCGCCAGCTTCTGTCCCAGGATGTGGTTGAGCAACGTGGACTTGCCCACGTTGGGACGGCCGACGATGGCAACATAGCCACAGCGCGTTGCGGTTGAATCAGTCATGGCCATTCTCCACGCCCAGGGCAATCAGTGCTGCGGCGGCCGCTACCTGTTCGGCAATACGACGGCTCACACCCTGACCTCGGCTTTTTTCATTCAATAAAGTGATTTCACATTCGACAAAGAACACCCGGCAATGCGGCTCGCCCTGGATGTCCACCACTTCGTAACGTGGCAGCTCGCAGCCCCGTGATTGCAGGTATTCCTGCAGGCGGGTCTTGGGGTCTTTGTTGGTGTCGACCAGCGTCAGGCTGTCGATTTCGGACGTCAGCCAGGCGATGACTCGCGCTTTGGCCGCTTCCATGCCGGCGTCCAGGTAGATGGCGCCGATCAAGGCTTCCAGGGCATCGGCCAGAATCGATTCGCGACGAAAACCACCGCTTTTCAATTCACCCGAGCCCAGGCGCAGGTACTCGCCCAAGCCAAAGCCACGGGCCAGCACCGCCAGCGTCTCGCCCTTGACCAGACGCGCACGCAGGCGCGACAGCTGGCCTTCGCGGGCCTGGGGGAAACGGTTGAACAGGGCTTCGCCAGCGGCAAAGTTGAGGATGGCATCACCGAGAAATTCCAGGCGCTCGTTGTTACGCCCGGCAAAGCTGCGGTGTGTCAGGGCAAGGACCATCAATTCCTGGTCCTTGAAGGTGTAGCCGAGCTGACGCTCGAGACGGCTCAAAGAAACGCTCACGGTTTACCCACATTCAGTACGTGGCGCCAAAGGCCATCGACGATTAACGCTGTGTTCAAATTCAAATCCTGGTTGTGCTGCTGGGGGCCAGACGATTGTCTGCACCCCAGAAAAGCATTCGGCGCTGTATCAACAGCGCCGCCTGTCTTACTTGATCAGCCCGACCCGCGAGAAGTTCGGCAGGTGGCTGAGCTTGGGTTCCGGCCAGCTCATCCAGACCGCGAAGGCCTTGCCGACGATATTTTCGTCGGGGACCATGCCCAGCAAGTCCTTGGGAATGTTGGGGTCATCCCAGTAGCGGCTGTCGTTGGAGTTGTCGCGGTTGTCGCCCATCATGAAGTAGTGCCCGGCGGGCACCTTCCATTCCGTGTCGGGCGGCGAACGGTAACGGCTCATTTCCTTACGGATTTCGTGCTCGACCTCGCCGAGTTTCTCCTGGTACAGCTCGGCGCTGCCCAGGGTGTTCGGCTCGGCGCCCAGCAGCTTTTCAGCCACCAGCTCACCATTGACGTACAGGTGTTTGTCGCTGGTGTAGCGAATCACGTCGCCCGGCAGGCCCACGACACGCTTGATGTAGTTGACGTTCGGGTCGCTCGGGTAGCGGAACACCATCACATCGCCGCGCTGCGGATCACCGACCGGGATGACTTTTTTGTCGATCACCGGCAGGCGGATGCCATAGGAAAACTTGTTCACCAGGATGAAGTCGCCCACGTCCAGGGTAGGTTTCATCGACCCCGACGGGATCTGAAACGGCTCCACTAGAAACGAACGCAGCACCAGCACGATGAACAGCACCGGGAAGAACGACTTGCCGTATTCAACCAGCAAGGGCTCTTTGTTGAGCTTCTCGACCACCACGGCATCGGGCTGGCTGACGCTGCCCTGATAAGACGCAATGGCCGCCCGCCGACGCGGGGCGAAGAACACCAGATCGAGCAACGCCAAGAGACCGCAAACGGCAACGGCGATGACCAGCAACAGCGGGAAATTTAGTGACATAGGACCTAACTATCCAACCTGAGCACCGCAAGGAAGGCTTCTTGTGGAACTTCCACGTTGCCTACTTGCTTCATGCGTTTTTTACCGGCCTTTTGCTTCTCGAGCAGTTTGCGCTTACGACTCACGTCACCGCCGTAGCATTTAGCCAGTACGTTCTTTCTGAGTGCCTTGACGGAGGTCCGCGCAATGATCTGCCCGCCAATGGCGGCCTGGATCGCGACGTCGAACATCTGGCGCGGAATCAGTTCTTTCATCTTCTCGGTCAGTTGCCGACCTTTGTAGTGCGCGTTGTCCTTGTGCACGATCAGCGCCAGGGCATCGACCTTGTCGCCGTTGATCAGTACATCCAGCTTGACCAGATTAGCTGATTGGTAGCGATCGAAATGGTAGTCCAGCGAAGCATAGCCGCGACTGGTGGATTTGAGACGGTCGAAGAAGTCCAGGACCACTTCGTTCATCGGCAAATCGTAGGTCACTTGCACCTGGTTACCCAGGAACAGCATGTCGTGCTGCACGCCACGCTTCTCGATGCACAGGGTAATGACGTTGCCCAGGTGTTCCTGTGGCACCAGGATATTGGCCCGTACAATCGGCTCACGCATGTCGTCGACAGCGGAAATATCCGGAAGCTTGGACGGGTTGTCCACGTAAATCGTTTCACCGGTTTTCAGCAACAGCTCAAAAATAACCGTTGGCGCGGTGGTGATCAGGTCCAGGTCGTATTCGCGCTCAAGGCGCTCCTGGATGATTTCCATGTGCAACATGCCCAGGAAGCCGCAACGGAAGCCAAAGCCCAACGCGTCGGAACTTTCCGGGGTGTATTGCAGGGAGGAGTCGTTGAGGGTCAGCTTTTGCAGCGCCTCGCGAAAGTCCTCGAAGTCGTCGGAGCTGACCGGGAACAGACCGGCGTACACCTGCGGCTGGATGCGCTTGAAGCCCGGCAGCACTTCCACGTCCGGGGTGGCGCTCAAGGTCAGGGTGTCACCTACCGGCGCCCCGTGAATGTCCTTGATGCTGGCGATGATGAAGCCCACTTCACCGGCTTTCAGATCAACGGTGGCGGTGTGCTTGGGGTTGAACACGCCCACGCTGTCTACCAGGTGCACCTTGCCGGTGGACTTGACGAGGATCTTGTCGCCCTTCTTCACACGGCCATTGCGCACGCGTACCAGAGACACGACGCCCAGGTAGTTGTCGAACCAGGAGTCGATGATCAGCGCTTGCAGCGGGCCTTCGATGTCGCCGGTCGGCGCGGGAATGGTCTGCACCAGGCGCTCAAGCACTTCGTCGACACCCAGGCCGGTCTTGGCGCTGCAGGTGACGGCGTCCGTGGCGTCGATGCCGATGATCTTCTCGATCTCGTCCTTGACGCGCTCGGGCTCGGCCTGTGGCAGGTCGATCTTGTTCAGCACGGGCATCACTTCAAGGCCTTGCTCGATCGCCGTGTAGCAGTTGGCAACCGATTGCGCCTCGACGCCTTGACCGGCGTCGACCACCAGCAAGGCGCCTTCACAGGCCGCCAGGGAACGGCTGACTTCGTAGGTGAAGTCGACGTGGCCCGGGGTGTCAATGAAGTTGAGCTGGTAGGTGATGCCGTCTTTTGCTTTGTAATACAGGGTAACGCTATGGGCCTTGATGGTGATCCCGCGCTCGCGCTCGAGGTCCATGGAGTCCAGCACCTGGGCTTCCATTTCACGCTCGGCGAGGCCGCCGCACATCTGGATGAATCGATCGGCCAGCGTCGACTTGCCATGGTCAATGTGGGCGATGATGGAGAAATTGCGGATATGACTCAAATCACTCACGGGTCAACACTCAAAAAGGCTGCAGGCTGATTGCCCGCCGAAAAATAGCCGGGAATTGTACCTGATGCTCAGGCCAGACGTCATCCATGGTGTCAGAGAACAAAAAATGCCCCGGTCTTGCGAGCGGGGCATTGTTTGTTCATAAGCGCAGGCTCAACCGGCCCGGCGCAGCAGCCAGAACCCGGCCAGGGCGCAAATGGCCGTGGGCACCAGCACCGCGAACAGCGGCGAGAAGCCAAATACCAGGCTCGACGGGCCCAACAGATCCTGGGCGATACGGAACGTGAAGCCCACCAGCACGCCGGTAAACACCCGCTGGCCCAGCGTCACCGAACGCAGCGGCCCAAAGATGAACGAAATGGCCATGAGCACCAGCGCGGCCGTTACCACCGGCTGCAACACCTTGACCCAAAACGCCAGCCAGTAGCGGCCGTTGCTCAAGCCTTGGTCCTTGAGGTAGTGGATGTAGCTCCACAACCCCGAAATAGGCAGGCTTTCCGGGATCATCACCACCGTGCTGAGCAATTGCGGCTTGAGGGACACGTCCCATTGCTCGGTCGGCACATTGATCACTTCGGTGCTGGACTGCGGGCCCTTGCCGATATCACGGAAGTACGTGGTGGTGACATCGCTCAATAGCCACTTTTCATCGCCATATTGCGCACGTTTGGCGAAGCTGGACGACAACAGGTGCCGCTCCTTGTCGAAGTGGTAACGGGTGACCCCCACCAACAGCCCGCCCGGCTGAACGGCGTTGATGTGGATGAATTCGTCGCCCTGGCGGTGCCACAGGCCGTGCTTGGAGCTCTGCGCATCACCGGAACCCTGGGCCAGGGCGCGGTTGGCCTGAGCCGTGGTTTCGGCAGGCGGTGCCACGTACTCGCCCACCAGCACACTGGCCAGCATCAGCAGCAGCATGGGTTTCATCACCGCCCAGACGATACGGCCAACGGAAACACCCGCCGCCCGCATGATGGTCAATTCGCTGTTGCTGGCCAGGCTGCCCAGGCCGATCAGGCAGCCGATCAGCGCGGCCATCGGCATCATGTCGTAGAGACGACGCGGCGCCGTCAGGGCGACATAGCTCAATACGTCTGTGACGGTGTAGGTGTCGGTGACGTTGCCCACTTCATCAATAAAGGCGAACAACGAGGCCAGGCCCAGGATGATCCCCAATACCGCAAGGATTGCGATCAGTACGCTGCTGCCAATGTAGCGGTCGAGCTTAACCACGAGCCATCTCCTTCATGCTGCGACGACTCTGCATCTTCAAACGCAACGGTTCCCAATAAAGCAGCCCCAGCCCGATCAGCAGGAAAACCCCGTGAACCCACCACAGGCCCAGGACCGGCGAGAGCTTGCCCTTCTCCAGGGAGCCACGGGCGGAAATCAGGATGGTGAGGTAAGCCATGTACAACAAGATGGCCGGCAGCAACTTGAGGAAGCGGCCCTGGCGCGGGTTGACGCGCGACAGCGGCACCGCCATCAAGGTCACGATAAACACCAGCAGCGGCAGGGAAATACGCCATTGCAGTTCGGCGATGGAGCGCAGTTCCTTGCTGCCGATAAGGTCCGGGGTGGGGATGGCGTCGCGGTCGGTGACCTCGTCGCTCACGTCGGGCCGGGCCAGCATCACGCCATAAGTGTCGTACTTGATCGCCCGGTAGTCGGCCTGGCCGGGGCTGCCGTCATAGCGATAGCCGTTTTCCAGGATCAGGTAACGGCTGCCGTCCAGGCGCACTTCCTGGCGGCCGGTGTCGGCCACCAGGATCGAAATGCCGCGATCTTTCTGGTTCTGGCCGAGGTTTTTCTGGGAGATGAACACGCCGCCGAGGTTGGCACGGTCATCCGACAGTTGCTCGGTGTACGTCACCCGCGAGCCATCGTTGAGGGCCTGGAAGCGACCGGGCTCCAACGTGTCAAACTCGGTCAGGGCGTCCTGCTTGTTGAGCACCAGCTGAAACTGCAACGCGCCCTGAGGCGCCAGGCTCAGGCTCAGCCAGGCCACGATCAGGGCGATGCCGGTGGCCGGGATCATGGTCATGGCCAGCAGGCGCTGCTGGCTCATGCCGGTGGCCGACAACACGGTCATTTCGCTTTCGAGGTACAGCCGGCCATAGGCGAGCAAAATCCCCAGAAACAGGCCAAGCGGCAGGATCAGCTGCAAGAAGCCCGGCAGGCGAAAGCCCATGATCAGGAACAGGGAGCCCGGATCCAGGGCGCCCGAGGCGGCCTGGGCGAGGTATTTGACGAAGCGACCGCTCATGATGATAACCAGCAGCACCGCACTCACGGCACTCAGGGTCAACAGGACTTCGCGGGACAGATAACGGAAGACGATCAAACCAGACACTCCAGGGTTGTCAGGCTAAGGCGGCCAAACAAGCAAGCATATCGAGTCGACCTGTTGGCACAGGTCGCCTAAAAAGATTGGGCATTATCATGTGATTGATCGCGCCTGTCACTGCGCTTGCTCACACGCGTGCACAAAGCGTGCGCCAAGGGTTGTCAGGCTCGGGCGGCGAGGTTCAAACTGCGGGCTTTGTCGCAGGCGGCCCACAGGCCGCCGAGCTTTAAGGCCGGGGTACAGACCTCGTGCTCACTGACCTTTAATAAGGGACCCGAAAATGGAATTGGTTGTAAAAAGCGTTAGCCCCGAAACGTTGAAAACCGCCACCCTCGTGGTCGCTGTCGGCGAAGGCCGCAAGCTGGGCGTTGCCGCCAAACAACTGGACGAACTGAGCGGCGGCGCCATCAGTGCCGTCCTCAAGCGCGGCGACCTGGCGGGCAAAGTCGGTCAGAGCCTGCTGCTGCACAGCCTGCCCAACCTCAAGGCCGAGCGCGTGCTGCTGGTGGGCGTGGGCAAAGACGCCGAGCTGGGCGACCGCCCGTTTCGCAAGATCATCAGCGCCCTCTTCAACACCCTCAAGGGCCTGGGCGGCAGCGAGGCAGCGCTGGCGCTGGACGACGTCGTGGTCAAAGGCCGCGACAGCTACGGCAAGACCCGCCTGCTGGCCGAAACCCTGGTAGACAGCGGCTACATTTTTGACCAGTTCAAGAGCCAGAAAGCCGAACCTCGGACCCTGAAGAAAATCACCCTGCTGACCATCAAGGCCGCCCAGGCTGAAGTCGAGCGTGCCGTGACCCACGCACAGGCCATCGCCCACGGCATGTCCTTTACCCGCGACCTGGGCAACCTGCCGCCGAACATCTGCCACCCTACGTACCTGGGCGAGCAAGCCAAAGCCCTGGGCAAAGCGTTCAAGGGCCTGAAAGTCGAAGTCCTGGACGAGAAAAAAATCAAAGAACTGGGCATGGGCTCGTTCTATGCCGTAGGCCAGGGCAGCGACCAGCCGCCCCGCCTGATCGTGATGCAGTACAACGGCGGCAAGAAAACCGAAAAACCCTACGCCCTCGTCGGCAAAGGCATCACCTTCGACACCGGCGGCATCAGCCTCAAGCCGGGCCTGGGCATGGACGAGATGAAATACGACATGGGCGGCGCCGCCAGTGTCTTCGGCACCCTGCGTGCGGTGCTGGAACTCCAGCTGCCGATCAACCTGGTGTGCATCCTGGCCTGCGCCGAAAACATGCCGAGCGGCGGCGCGACCCGTCCGGGCGACATCGTCACCACCCTGAGCGGCCAGACCGTGGAAATCCTCAACACCGACGCCGAAGGCCGCCTGGTGCTGTGCGACGCCCTGACCTACGCCGAACGCTTCAAGCCACAGGCGGTGATCGACATCGCCACCCTGACCGGCGCCTGCGTGGTCGCCCTGGGCGCCCACACCTCGGGCCTGCTGGGCAACAACGACGAGCTGATCGGGCAACTGCTCAGCGCTGGCCAGGCTGCCGACGACCGTGCCTGGCAACTGCCGCTGTTCGATGAGTACCAGGAACAGCTGGACAGCCCGTTCGCCGACATCGCCAACATCGGCGGCCCGAAAGCCGGCACCATCACCGCCGCGTGCTTCCTGTCGCGTTTTGCCAAGAACTTCAACTGGGCGCACCTGGACATCGCCGGCACCGCCTGGACCAGCGGCGGCAAAGACAAAGGCGCCACCGGCCGTCCGGTGCCTCTGCTGACCCAGTACCTGCTGGACCGCGCCAAGGCCTGACACTGAAGACTCCGGGGCGGCAGCGACCAGGCCGCCCCGGGCTCAGGAACCGCAATGACCCAAGTCGACTTTTATATATTGCCCAGCGCCGACCCTTCGGCACGCCTGGACTTTGCCTGCAAACTCACCGAAAAAGCCTGGCGCATGGGCCACCGCATCTACCTGCATTGCAGCGACAGCGCCCAACGCGACGACCTCGACGCCCGCCTGTGGCGGTTCAAGGGCGAAAGCTTCGTGCCCCACGGCCCTGCCGAGTCCGAGCCAGACGGCCTGGTGGTGCTGGGGCTGGGCGACACCTGCGGCAACCATACCGACCTGTTGGTCAACCTGGACCTGAAAGTCCCGGCCTTTGCGCAGGCATTCGCCCGCGTGGCGGAGGTGGTGGTGGAAGACCCGGCGATTCGTCAGGCCGCGCGGGAGAGTTTCCGCTTCTACCGCGAACAGGGCTATTCTTTGCAAGATCACCGGCTACAACGACTTTGAGCACACGATGGACACTTCAAACCCGCTAAAAGACCCTGATCATTTGCTGGACGACCTGGAGTCGATCCGCAAGCTGCTCGGTGATGATGACCTGCAACCGCCCCTGCTGACCGACCCGGTCAATGGCGAGGTGCAGATCCCGCTGCTGTTCGACATGGTCGGTGCCAAGCCGGTCGCCCCCCAGCCCGTCGAAACCCCGGCGGAACCTGCCCCGGTGGCCGCCCCCGCCACCGAAAAAGCGCCCGACGCCCTGCTGCTGCACCTGGACAACGAACTGCGCGCCGCCGCGCAACTGATCCTGCAAGACGTCATCAACGATTTCGCCCCCCACATCGAAACCGAGATCAAACGCCGCCTGGAGGCGAGGATGGAACGACTGATCGCCGCCGCGACCAGCAACTAGCCGCACGCTGCAAGAAAAGGCCGCCAGCGTTGCTGACGGCTTGCAGTTCGCCACGCCTAGCTTGCCCCCCTCCCTCCCCGCTATACTTGTCGGCTTTCCTGAATTAATGCCAATTAGGGTCCCGCCGCGCATGGATAAGACCTACCAGCCGCACGCCATCGAAACTTCCTGGTACCAGACCTGGGAGTCCGAGAATTATTTCGCTCCGCAAGGCGCAGGTGATTCCTACACCATCATGATCCCGCCGCCGAACGTCACCGGCAGCCTGCACATGGGTCACGGTTTCAACAACGCGATCATGGACGCCCTGATCCGTTTTCGCCGCATGCAGGGTCGCAACACCCTATGGCAGCCGGGCACCGACCACGCCGGTATCGCCACGCAGATGCTGGTGGAACGTCAGCTGGAAGCCACCGGCCAGAACCGCCACGACCTGGGCCGCGAGAAATTCCTGGAAAAAATCTGGGAATGGAAGGACCACTCCGGCGGCAACATCAGCCGTCAGATCCGTCGCCTGGGCTCGTCCGTCGACTGGACCCGCGAGCGCTTCACCATGGACGACGGCCTGTCGGAAGCCGTGAAAGAAGCGTTCGTGCGCCTGCATGAAGACGGCCTGATCTACCGCGGCAAGCGCCTGGTCAACTGGGACACCAAACTGCACACGGCGATTTCCGACCTCGAAGTGGAAAACCACGACGAGAACGGTTTCCTGTGGAACCTGAAGTACCCGCTGGCCGACGGCGCCAAGACCGCCGAGGGCAACGACTACCTGATCGTGGCCACCACGCGCCCCGAAACCATGCTCGGTGACGCCGCTGTCGCCGTGAACCCCGAAGACGAGCGCTACAAGGCCCTGATCGGCAAATTCGTCGAACTGCCCCTGGTGGGCCGCCGCATTCCGATCATCGCAGACGACTACTGCGACCCTGAATTCGGCACCGGCTGCGTGAAAATCACCCCGGCCCACGACTTCAACGACTACGAAGTGGGCAAGCGCCACGGCCTGGCGCTGCTGAACATCTTCGACAAAAACGCCGTGGTATTGCCGGCCTGCCAGGTGTTCAACCTGGACGGCACGCTGAACGACAGCATCGACGGCAAGATCCCGGCCGAGTTCGCGGGCCTGGACCGCTTTGAAGCACGCAAGCAGATCGTCGCCGCCTTCGACGCCGCCGGCCTTCTGGTGAGCGTCGACGACCACGGCCTGAAAGTGCCGAAGGGCGACCGTTCCGGCACCGTCATCGAGCCGTGGCTGACCGACCAGTGGTACGTGTCCACCCAGCCACTGGCCGAGCCGGCCATTGCCGCCGTGGAAGACGGGCGCATCGCGTTCGTGCCCAAGCAGTACGAAAACATGTACTTCTCCTGGATGCGCGACATCCAGGACTGGTGCATCAGCCGCCAGCTGTGGTGGGGCCACCGCATTCCGGCCTGGTACGACGAAGCGGGCAAGGTCTACGTCGGCCGCGACGAAGCCGAGGTGCGCGCCAAGCACAACCTGCCGGCCGACCTGGCGCTGCACCAGGACAACGACGTGCTCGACACCTGGTTCAGTGCGGGCCTGTGGACCTTCTCCACCCTGGGCTGGCCGGAAAAGACCGAGTTCCTCAAGACCTTCCACCCCACCGACGTGCTGGTCACCGGCTTCGACATCATTTTCTTCTGGGTCGCCCGGATGATCATGCTCACCATGCACTTGGTGAAAAACGACGACGGCACCCCGCAAGTCCCGTTCAAGACCGTGTACGTGCACGGCCTGGTGCGTGACAGCCAGGGCCAGAAGATGTCCAAGTCCAAAGGCAACGTCCTGGACCCGCTGGACATCATCGACGGCATCGACCTGGAAACCCTGGTGCAAAAACGCACCTCGGGCATGATGCAGCCGAAAATGGCGAAGAAGATCGAAAAGCAGACCCGCGACGAGTTCGCCGACGGCATCGCCAGCTACGGCACCGACGCCCTGCGCTTCACCTTCTGCTCGCTGGCGTCCACCGGCCGCGACATCAAGTTCGACATGGGCCGCGTCGAAGGCTATCGCAACTTCTGCAACAAGATCTGGAACGCCGCCCGCTACGTGCTGGACAAGGGCGAGGACTGCGGCCAGAACGGCGAAGCGGTCGAGCTGTCCCTGGCGGACCGCTGGATCATCTCGCAGTTGCAGCGCACCGAAGCCGAAGTGACCCGTCAACTCGACCAGTTCCGCTTCGACCTCGCCGCGCAGGCCCTGTACGAGTTCATCTGGAACCAGTACTGCGACTGGTACTTGGAACTGTCCAAACCTGTGCTGTGGGACGAAAACGCGCCGATCGAACGTCAGCGCGGCACCCGTCGCACCCTGGTGCGCGTGCTGGAATCGGCGCTGCGCCTGGCGCATCCGTTCATGCCGTTCATCACTGAAGAAATCTGGCAGCGCCTGGCGCCGCTGGCCGGTATCCAGGGCAAGACCATCATGTTGCAACCGTGGCCGGTGGCCAACGAAGCACGCATCGATGCGGCCGCCGAAGACGATATCGAGTGGCTCAAGACCCTGATGCTCGGCACGCGCAACATCCGCGCCGAGATGAACATCGGCCCGGGCAAGCCGTTGGCGATTTTCGTGAAGAACGCCAACGCTGAAGACCAGCGTCGCCTGACTGAAAACCAGGCACTGCTGAAAAAGCTGGCCAAGCTGGAGTCGATCACCGTCCTGGCAGCCGGTGCCGAAGCGCCGCTGTCCGCCACCGCACTGGTCGGCGAGATGGAAGTGCTGGTGCCGATGGCGGGCCTGATCGACAAGGACGCTGAACTGGCTCGCCTGGACAAAGAACTGCTGCGCCTGCAAGGCGAAGTGCAGCGCGTGGGCGGCAAGCTGTCCAACGCCGCTTTCATCGACAAGGCCCCGGCTGAAGTCATCGAAAAAGAACGCGCCAAACTGGCCGAGGCCGAACAGGCCCTGGGCAAGCTAGCGGAGCAACATGCACGGATCTCCAGCCTGTAAGGCCAGCCCCGCGTAATAAAGAGACCTTCGGGTCTCTTTTTTTTGCCCGCACATTTGGCCAAGCACACCGCGCGAATGTGGGACAATGCCCGCCACTTTTGCAGCAACCCCAGAATTGACCATTGCCATGACCGCCCCAACCTCGCCAAAACCGCCGCGCAAGAAGCCCAAACCCGCAACGCCGGCCACCCCTGCGGCCCCCCGGGAAAAAGCCAGCTTGCACCCGCGCAACCGCCATCAGGGCCGCTATGACTTCCCAGCGCTGATCAAGACCACGCCGGAACTGGCCAAATTCGTGATCATCAACCCGTACGGCAAGGAAAGCATCGACTTCGCCAGCCCCGACGCGGTGCGGGTGTTCAACCGGGCCTTGCTCAAAGCGTTTTACGGCATCCAGCACTGGGACATCCCCGCCGACTACCTGTGCCCGCCCGTGCCCGGCCGGGCAGACTACGTGCACTTTCTGGCCGACCTGCTGGCCAGCGTCAACGACGGCCAGATCCCGCGGGGCGCGCCGGTCAAGGTGCTGGACATCGGCATGGGCGCCAACTGCGTCTACCCGCTGATCGGCTACAGCGACTACCGCTGGCACTTCGTCGGTTCGGAAATCGACACCACGGCCCTGGCCGCCGCCAAGGCCATCGTGCAGTCCAACGGCTTGAGCAAGTTCATCCAACTGCGCCAGCAACCCAACCCCAAACAGATCCTGCTGGGCCTGCTGGAAACCGGCGAGCGCTTTGACCTGACGATGTGCAACCCGCCCTTCCACGCCTCCCTGGACGAGGCCACGCGCGGCAGCGAGCGCAAATGGCGCGCCCTGGGCAAGGCCGACCCGAAACGCAAGTTGCCGGTGCTGAACTTTGGCGGCCAGGCGGCGGAGTTGTGGTGCGAAGGGGGCGAGGCGCGGTTTGTCACGCAACTGATCGCCGAGAGCGCCCAGATCGGCCACCGGGTGCTGTGGTTCAGCACGCTGGTGTCCAAAGCCTCCAACCTGCCCGCCATCGAAACCGCGCTTAAAAAGGCCGGGGTGCTGCAAAGCCAGGTGGTGGAGATGTCCCAGGGGCAGAAACAGAGCCGTTTTGTGGCCTGGACCTTTCAGACCCAAAACGAACAACAGGTGTGGCGCCAAGGCTGGGCGCGCAAGGCCTGATAAATCCCGGGCAACAAAAAACCGTGCCCGGATCGCTCCGGTGCACGGTTTTTTTTACTGCGTCTTACTTGTTAACAGCGTCGGTCAGGCCTTTGGCCACAACCAGCTTGATAACTTTCTTGGCAGCGATTTCGATGGCGGCGCCAGTCGAAGGGTTACGGCCAGTACGGGCAGGACGCTCGGTCACTTTCAGTTTGCCAACGCCTGGCAGAGTGATTTCGCCGCCGTTTTCCAGCTGATCAGCAACAACCTGGCTCAGTTGGTCCAGCAGTGCGCGCACGGTGGTTTTCGGTGCGTCTACCGCTTCAGCCAGGTCAGCGATCAGTTGGTCTTTAGTAATAGCCATTGTGGTGTTCCTTCCCTATCAAATTCATATGGATTGCAGAGTGCAGTGTCAGCCGTCGAGCCCGACCGTCAAGGCCTGGCATCCCCGGGCATAACCGCGAGAGATCGGGGTTATAGATGCCTGAAACGGGGTTTGGTTCGACCTGACAGATGCTGAATGCACGCTTAACGCCAATACATCGCGTAAGACCGGGCAAAGCTAGCACAGAGACGGGGAAATATCCGCCTCTACATGCCCATTTGGTCAGCTTTATCGCTCTAAACCGTGAAAAAAAGACATATAGCCCGTCAGATACCCGCCCAACCGCCCTTCAAACAGCGCCGGGGCCCGTGGTTACGGTACACTGACGACTTTTTGCGCAAGGCCCCCGCCTCGCACTCAACCAGCCGAGAAGCCCATGCCGATCCGTCACTGCATCGTCCACCTGATCGACAAAAAACCCGACGGCACCCCCGCAGTTCTGCACGCCCGCGACTCGGAACTTGCCGAGTCGGCCGCGATCGAGAACATGCTCGCCGACCTCAACGAGAGCTATAACGCCAAGCAAGGCAAGGCCTGGGGGTTTTTCCATGCCGAGTCTGGTGCGCACCCGTTCAGCGGCTGGTTGAAGGAGTATTTTGACGAGGGCATGGACTTCACCGCGTTTAGCCGGGTGGCGGTGGAACACCTGCAAAAGCTGATGGAGGAGTCCAACCTCTCCACCGGCGGCCACGTGCTATTTGCCCACTACCAACAAGGCATGACCGACTACCTGGCCATCGCCCTGCTGCACCACAGCGAAGGCGTGGCAGTGACCGACGAACTGGACGTGACCCCCTCGCGCCACCTGGACCTGGGCCAGTTGCACCTGGCGGCACGGATCAACGTGTCCGAATGGCGCAACAACAAGCAGTCCAAGCAATACATCTCGTTTATCAAAGGCAAGAACGGCAAAAAGGTTTCGGAGTATTTCCGCGACTTTATCGGCTGCCAGGAAGGCGTCGACGGCCCGGGCGAAACCCGTACCCTGCTCAAGGCGTTCAGCGACTTTGTGGAAAGCGAAGACCTGCCGGACGAGTCGGCCCGCGAAAAAACCAAGACCCTGGTGGACTACGCCAGCAGCCAGGCCAAGCTCGGCGAGCCGATGGGCCTGGAGGAGTTGTCGGGGCTGATCGATGAAGACCGGCCAAAGGCCTTCTACGATCACATCCGCAACAAGGATTACGGCCTGTCGCCGGAAATTCCGGCAGACAAACGCACCCTCAACCAGTTCCGCCGCTTCACCGGGCGCGCCGAAGGCTTGTCCATCAGCTTTGAAGCGCACCTGCTGGGCGACAAGATCGAGTACGACGAAGCCGCTGGCACCCTGATCATCAAGGGCCTGCCGACTCAACTGACCGACCAGCTCAAGCGCCGCAACTGATGCTCGGCGGGGTACTGAAAAAAGTCGCACTGGTGTTGCTGGTGGTGGTGGTCGCCCAGCACTGGGGCAAGATCGAGCGCGTATTCAACCCCTCGCAAGTGGCGCCCGAACAGGTGCGGACCAACGCCCGTGTCGTGCTGTATGCCACCGAGTGGTGCGGGTACTGTAAACAGATCCGCCGGTTCCTGGACCAGAAAGGCATTCCCTACCAGGCCATGGATATCGAAAAAGACGCCACCGCCCGCAAGGCTTACCAGGCCCTGGGCGGCGGCGGAATTCCGTTCGTGGACGTGAACGGCACGTTGATTCGCGACTTCGACCCCAACGCGATCACCCGCGCCCTCTCCCGCTAGCGCGGCGTCATTGCAGATGGTTGCACCCGTATGGGCGAACACAAGCACTCGAGGGTGAACCAGTGCACCGCTGTTCTCGGCCACCCACTCGGGATCGGGGCGGCCTCATTGCAGTCAAACGAACCACCGTATTCCAAAGCCTGCGGTTCAGCGCAGCACAATCATCCGCCCCACCAAACGGTGTTGTTCAAACCCCAGCACCGCTTGCAAGGCCTGCAACACGGCTTGCGGGTCTTTGCTTGGGAAGCTGCCGCTGACCCGGCGGGCGCCCATTTCATCGTTGAGCAGCACGATGCGCCCGGGGTAATAACGACGCAGGTCTTGCACCACCTCTGCCAGCGGCGCCTTGTAGTAATTGAGCCAGCCGTCGCGCCAGGCCAGGCGCGATTCGCTGTCGACGGTGTGCAGGTCATCGGCGATCCCGTCTGCGTAGGCCACTTGCTGGCCCGCCGTAAGGATTTGCTGTCGGCCGGTTTTCGACGGCGTGACACCGACCCGCCCGGACAGCACCGTCACTTGGGCCCCCGCCGGTTGCAGGCGCACTTCAAATTGCGTCCCTAACACCCGGGCCTCGCCGCTGCCGGCCTGTACCACGAACGCATCCCCGGTGTGGGTCACGCTGAAAAAACCGGCGCCACGGCGCAGTTGGACGTGCCGTTCGCCGCGGCTGAAATCCACGGCAATCGCACTGTCGGCGTCCAGCGTCACCTGGCTTTGATCGGCCAGGGTGACGGTCTTTACCTCGCCGGGCGCACTCACATAATCGGCGCCCAGGTCATCGACCCACCGCGAGGGTTGCCAACCTGCGCCCATGGCCAGCATCACCAGCAGGCACGCGGCCATGGCCAGCCCGCCCGACCAGCGGCGCGCGCGGGAACGTCGCGAGGTGTCCATGGCGTTGAGATAACCCTGTAATGCCAGCGCGTCTTCCTGCGCCAATGTGCCCGCAGGCACTTCGCTCATTTCCCACACCACCTGCGCCCGGGCATAGGCCTCGACGTGGGCGGGATCGGCCCGCAGCCAGAGGCTGAACCGCGCCTGGTCGCCACGGCTGGGTTGATCGTGCAACAGGCTCAGCCAAGTCAATGCGGCTTGCTCCTGGGCGGGGGTCGGAATGGCGATCACGGTGCTTTCCCTGGCGTGCGTAAAGAGGGCGGCTCGCGAAGGCTGGCCTTGCAGGCTTCGAGGGCCCGCATCATATGTTTTTCTACGGCACTTTGGGACACGCCCATGGCCTTGGCGATGTCGGCGTAGGTGCGGCCATGAATGCGGTTAAGCAGGAAAATATGCCGGGTACGCTCGGGCAGGCTGCGCAACGCAGCCTCGACGTGGCGCAAGTCATTACCCGCTTCCAGCGCGGCCTGGGGCTCGCAGTGCTGGCCGGGTTGCTGGTCCGGCAACCACCCTTCGCTGCTGCGCACCCGCGCGCCTTCGCTGCGCAGGTGATCGATCGCGATGTTGCCGGCGCAGCGCAACAGGTAGGTGCTCAGTTCTTCCACTTGCACCAGCGGCCGGCGCCAGAAGCGCAGGAACAGGTCCTGCACCAGGTCTGCCGCCGTCGCCCGGCACCCCACGCGACGGCTCACCAACGCCTCCATCTGCGAGCGTTGGGACAAAAACACCTGAAGAAAATGCGCCCGGTCGTGGGCGGTTTCTGCGGGCTGTTCGTCAGCGTCGGGAGGCGTGGTGATCATCATGCGATGGGCTCAAAGGGTCGCGAACGCCGCAACCGGGCTGGTCAGCAGGCCAAGGCCCGCCAGGATCAAGGCCAGCCTTGGCCGATACGGCAACAGCAACACCAACAGCAGCGCGCTGAGCATCAGGACTGCGCACCACTGCACCAACCCCTGGCTCCAACCGGCGACCTGCACCGCAGGCCACACCGATAGCGTCAGCAGCACCCAGCCCCCCGCCCGCAGGCCCAGCCGCCGGTGAGGCGAGGGTTTGCCGCGCAGCAGTTCGCCATGGTGGCGGTCCATGGACAAGCACAGCGCGGTGAACCCCGCGTAACACAGCAACAGCGCCAACAACATTCAGTGCACCCCGCCGCTTAATGCGTGTGTGCGAGCGCGCTGGACCTGTGGACGGGCGAGGCTGCGACGCTGCATTTTCCACGCGGCCCACGCGAGAAAAGCCCCGCTGCCCAGGCACGTCAGGTCAAAACCCGCCATGGCCCAGTCGCCACTCGCCAAGGACACCCACAAAGGGTGCGAGGTGGTCAGCGCGTTAAGCAGCGGCACACCGCCCAGCAACAAGGCCCCCAGGCTCAACTGCTCCACCCAGCCACGGCGACCACGACGTACCATCGCGTGTAAACCGCTCAGGCCCCAGGCGATAAAGAAGGCGTTCACTTCCCAGTCAGGGCGCTCGGCAACCCCGAGCGGCAACAAGCGGTTGGCCCAGAAAAACACCGCAATGGCGATCACCAGCCCCGCCATGCTGGTGACGTTCAGCACCTCCACCAGGCGCAACTCAAAGGGCATCACCAAGGTTTTGGCGTGTTTGAGTTGACGCTTGCCCAGCCAGATCACCAGGCCCGTGCCGATCATCGCCGTTCCGGCCAGCCCGCAGATGAAATACAACCAGCGCAGCACCGGGCTGGCGAAATGGCCCATGTGCAAACCGTAAAAGCTGCCACTGATGACCGCTGGCACGGACAGCTCGCTACTGACACGCAACCGCTCGCCCGTGCTGCCATTGAAGGAAACCACGCTGGAGAAATCGTGCACCACCCGGTCGGAGCCTGAGCGGTACACATTGACCGACGCGTTCACATCGCCCGGATTATTGACCACCAGCCGCCCGACCTGCCCCCCCGCCCACTGCTCACGGGCCTTTGCATACAGGGGCTGCAACGCCAGCAAGGGCGCAGGCTGCCCTAGTGCCGGGGCGTTGTTGGTGGCCGGGAATACCTCGTTGAAAAACGCCTGGGTGTCGTTGCCATAAGAGGCGAGGATGCTCGCTGGCATGACCATGCTCATGAAAATCACCAGGCTGCTGTAAGTGATCATCAAGTGAAACGGCAACACCAGCACGCCGACCGCGTTATGCCCGTCGAGCCAGGAGCGCTGGCCCTTGCGCGGTCGGAAGGTGAAAAAGTCCTTGAAGATTTTCTTGTGGGTGATGATCCCGGTGATCAAGGCCACAAACATCACCATGGCCGCAATGGTCGACAGCCAGCGGCCCCAGGGATAAGGCATTTGCAACTGGAAGTGGAAACGGTAGAAAAACTCGCCGCCCATACTTTGCCGGGCCTGCACGGGCTGGCCGGTCGTGGCGTCGAGCACCTGGCGGCTGAAGGAGCCACGCTGGCCTGGCGCGGGTTTTTCTTGCCAGCTCACCTGCAAACCCGGCTCGCGGCTGTTTGGCAGGTTGATGAACCAACGCACGGCGTCGGGCGCCTGGGCCTGCAACCAGGCCTGGGCCACGCCCAGGCTGCGGGTGTCATCCAGGGGATAAGCCTGCACTTCGGGCTGCATCCAGTGGGTGATTTCGTCCTTGAAATACGACAAGGTGCCGGTCAGAAAAATCGCAAACAACAGCCAGCCAAAGGTCAGCCCCGCCCATGTGTGCAACCAGGCCATCGCCTGGCGAAAACCTTCCTTCATGGACGCGTCATCCAATAGCCCGCACCCGCCAACGCGGCCAGCAGCGCGCTGGGCAGCAACACGCCCCACCAGGCGCGCCAGGCACTGCGGCAGGCGAAACACCAGATCACCGCCAGCAGGTAGAACACAAATGAACTCAACATCCCGCTGATCACAGCGTCGGCACGGCTGACGGGCAGCCAGAAAGCCATGCACACACTGGCCAGCGACGCCAACAGATAACCACCAGCCACCGCCGCCAGCACGCGCGAGGCGACGGCAAGACGGTAGGAAACCGCAAGTGAGGTCTGGTGTTTCATGCACGCGCCGCCAAGATTATAGGCGCGCAATATTAATGATAAATATTCTCATAAGCAAAAGCAGCGGATGAAACGCCCTGCGCTGGCGGCGCCGCAAATGAAAACGGGCCTGCATTGGCAGGCCCGTTTCGATGGGGTTCAAAAAACGGTCAGCTGTTGAGGGCAGCCTGTTCGTTCTCCAAAAACTCCTCTTCCAACCCGTTATCGTCCACCTTGCGGTCCGGTGTAGCGCGGCCTGCAGCGCGAGGCTTGCCTTGCAGTTTGCCGAACAGATGCTCCAGGGCATGTTCGAGCTTGGTGGCCGCGCCGTCGATCGCCAGTTCCAGGCTATCGGCCTTGTGGCTCACCGACACGGGTTGATGGCCTTTTGGCCGGGCTTCCAGGCGGCAGCTCAAATCATGAGGGCCGGGCTTGTCACCGTTCTCGTCGCGCAGGTAAACCTCGACGCGGGTCAGGTGTTCGTCGTAACGGTCGAGCGTGCTCTCAATGGTGGTGCGTACCCACTCCTCCAGTCGGATGCTGCTTTCAATATGGTTATCGCTATTGACTTGGATTTGCATAGTTCATCCCTTATTTCAGCTAGCTCGCGGGAGGTCACACCTGCTTTACCGGGCGGTAAAACCATGACCTCTTGATGACAAGATTGAGCAGACGCAGAAACATTTCAACCCCTAAAAAAAGAAAATTCCCACATCGCAAATTAACCCTGACTACAACCAAAAACGCTGTTAGGGTGGGGAGTTGGTTACATCTTCTTATGCCTGATTTTCTTGCAATTGGCCCCCTCCCACCGGGTGCAGCCCGCGAAAAATCCCCGCCTCTTCCACCAGCCAGTCATGCACCGCCCGCACGCCCGGATGGCTCAGCGCACCCGGCGCGTACATCAATACGTAGCGTTTGTGATTGGGCACCGCCAGGCCAAACGGCACGATCAGCGTGCCGCGCTCCAGCTCGTCGTTGAGCAAGGTGCGTCGGGCGATCGCCACGCCCATGCCGGCAATCGCCGCCTCGATGGTCAGGTGATTACGATTGAACGTGTGCCCGCGTCGTACGTCGGCGTTCTCGTAGCCGATAGCGTTCAGGTAAAACTCCCACTCGGCGTATTCATAACTCCCACGCCAGGCGGTGATGTCGTGCAGCAACGGGAAATGCACCAGGTCAGCCGGACCATGCAGCGGCGGTCGCCCGCGCAACAGGCCGGGGGCACATACCGGGAATATCTGTTCGTCGAGCAACGCGGTGGACAACAAGCCCGGGTAACTGCCGTCGTTCAGGTCGATGGCCAGGTCAAAATCGCCCTCGTGCAGCGCCACGCTGCTGTCCTCGGCCACCAGGCGCAACTGGATCTGCGCAAACCGCTGCTGCAAACGCGGCAGGCGCGGGGTGAGCCACTTGCTCAGAAATGAGGGAATGGAGCGCAGGCGCAAGGTGCCGCTGATCATGCCTGCATCGAGGCGCTGCAATTCGGCGTCAATGCTGCCATAGGCCTCGGTGACGGTGACCGCGAGCCGCTGCCCCTGCGCGCTCAGTTCCACACCGCGGGCCAGTCGATGAAACAGGCGATAGCCCAGGCGCTCCTCCAGTTGCCGGATTTGCTGACTCACCGCGCCCGGCGTGATGTGCAGTTCCTCGGCGCACCGGGTAAACGACAAATGCCGCGCAGCACAGGCAAAGACGTGCAGCCAAACGTGCATCTGGCCATGAAGGGGACGGGCCATAGGGTTTAGTCCTGCTAAAGGGTGTCTTAGGATAATTCGTTGGTCAGCCCCGTGCCAGAGGCTCAGTATCACGCCGATTGCGCTTGTCCTACAAAAAATGGCAGCGATTCCTACACCATTGCTTGTAAGGCTTTAGTATGGCTATCAGTGTTTTCGATCTTTTCAAAGTGGGTATCGGCCCGTCCAGCTCCCACACCGTCGGCCCGATGCGGGCAGCGGCCACCTTCGCTCAACGGCTGCACGAGCTGCATCTGCTGGGTGAAACCCGCCGCGTGCAGGTGCGCCTGTACGGCTCGCTGTCCGCCACCGGCGTGGGCCATGCCACCGATCGTGCGTGCGTCATGGGCTTGATGGGCGAATGGCCCGACCGCATCGACCCCACCTGCATCGGCCCGCGAATCCAACAGGTGCGCGAATCGGGCCGACTGCTGCTCGCCGGCACCACAGACATCTCCTTCCACTGGCAGCACGATCTCCTGCTGCTGGACGAGAGCCTGCCCTACCATCCCAACGCCATGTCCCTGCACGCTTACGGTGAAAACGGCCTGCTGAGCGAGCAAACGTACTACTCGGTGGGCGGCGGTTTCATCCTCGACGCCGACCAAGCGGCGGTCGGTACCTCGGCAACCCACGACGTGCAATTGCCGTATGACTTCGGCAGCGCCGCCGAACTGCTGGCCCTGTGCAACACCCATGGCCTGCGAGTTGGCGAATTGATGATGGCCAACGAACGGGCGTGGCGCAGCGATGCCGAGATTCGCAGCGGCCTATTGCACATATGGTCGGTGATGCGCGACTGCGTGGACCAAGGGCTGCGCCATGAGGGCACCTTGCCGGGTGGCCTGGATGTGCCGCGCCGGGCGGCGAAACTGCACCGTAACCTGTTGGAAATCGGCAAGCCCAACGTCATCACATCGACCTTGTCGGCGATGGAATGGGTGAACCTGTTCGCCCTCGCCGTCAACGAAGAAAACGCCGCCGGTGGGCGCATGGTCACTGCGCCCACCAACGGCGCGGCGGGCATCATCCCGGCGGTGCTGCACTACTACCTGAAATTCAACGCCGAAGCGTGCGACGACGACGTGGTCAATTTCTTCCTGGGGGCCGCCGCGGTCGGCATCCTGTGTAAGAAAAACGCCTCTATCTCCGGCGCCGAAGTCGGCTGCCAGGGCGAAGTCGGTTCGGCCTGCGCCATGGCAGCCGCCGGCCTGGCCGAGGTGCTGGGCGCCACGCCGGAACAACTGGAAAACGCCGCTGAAATCGGCCTGGAACACAACCTGGGCCTCACCTGCGACCCGGTGGGCGGGCTGGTGCAGGTGCCCTGCATCGAGCGCAATGCCATTGCCGCCGTGAAGGCGATCAACGCCACACAAATGGCCCTGCGCGGCGACGGCAAACACTTCATTTCCCTGGACCGGGTGATCCGCACCATGCGCGACACCGGCGCCGACATGCATGACAAATACAAAGAAACTTCACGGGGCGGCCTGGCCGTGAGCTGGGTGGAATGCTGAGGAGCATCGCCTGACCGTCCCCACGTGAGCCCGCGCAAAAATAATAACGAGGCAATAACGATGACCGATGTACACACACCTGCTGCCGAAAATCCCGCTGTAGAGCGGCCCCACACAGTGGCCCAAAGCTGGAGCCAACACGACACCACCTGGATGCTGGGGCTCTACGGCACCGCCATCGGCGCGGGCACCCTGTTCCTGCCGATCAACGCAGGCGTGGGCGGCTTTTGGCCGATGATCGTGCTGGCGTTGCTGGCCTTTCCGATGACCTTCTTCGCCCACCGTGGGCTGACGCGCTTTGTGCTGTCGGGCAAATCCGGGGACATCACCCAAGTGGTGGAGGAACACTTTGGCGCGGGCGCGGGCAAACTCATTACCCTGCTCTATTTCTTTGCCATCTTCCCGATCCTGCTGGTGTACAGCGTGGCGCTGACCAACACGCTGACCAGCTTCATGACGCATCAACTGCACCTCACCCCACCGCCCCGGGCCGTGTTGTCGCTGGCACTGATCCTTGGCGTGATGGCGATCGTGCGCTGCGGCCAGGGCGTGATCGTCAAGGCCATGAGCGTGTTGGTCTACCCGTTCGTCGCCGCCCTGCTGCTGTTGGCACTGAGCCTGATCCCCAATTGGAACGGCGCGTTTTTCGCCACGGCCGGTGATGGCATGCCCCTGCCGCTGTTCTTCAAGACCCTGTGGCTGGCGATTCCGGTGATGGTGTTTTCGTTCAACCACTCGCCGATCATTTCGGCCTTTGCCGTGGACCAGAAACGTGTGTACGGCGCGCACGCCGAACGCAAGAGCAGCGGCATCCTGGCCATGGCCCACGCGATGATGGTGCTGACCGTGATGTTCTTTTGCTTCAGTTGCGTGCTGGCCCTGTCGCCGGCAGATTTGGCCCAGGCCAAGGCGCAGAACATCTCGATCCTGTCGTACCTGGCCAACCACTTCCAGACCCCCGTCATCGCGTATGCAGCGCCGCTGATCGCCCTGGTGGCGATCACCAAATCGTTCCTGGGCCACTACATCGGCGCCAGCGAAGGTTTCCAGGGTCTGCTCGGCGGCACGCGCACCCTGCCGCAACGCTGGCTGAACCGCTGCACCGCGCTGTTCATGATCCTTACGTGCTGGGCGGTGGCCACGTTCAACCCCAGCATCCTGGGCATCATCGAAACCCTGGGCGGGCCGGTCATCGCCTGCCTGCTGTTTTTGATGCCGATGTACGCCATCCGCCGAGTGCCTTCACTGCGCCAGTATTCGGGCCAGCTGTCGAATGTGTTTGTGGTGGGGGTGGGGCTGATTGCACTGTCTGCGATCGTTTTTTCCGTAGTGCCCTGAAACAGCCCACCCGAAAAAAGCGGACCGAAGGGTCCGCTTTTTGTTTACCCCGCAAATACGCGCTGGCAAGCGTTACGGCACGACCCTTGCTGTACACCTTCTGAGGAAAACGGATCTTGTGAAAGCCTCGGCGAACGAATGACCGGCGGTCAGGAAACACGAACCAATCCCGACACCGGTCGTCAATGACTGCATGTTCTTATCAGGCGGTAACGCACCATGGACAATCCTTTTCAAATCATCACCGACACCTTCAGCCCCCGCTATCGGGTCAACCTCAGCGTCCAGCGGCTGGACGGCAGCATCATGCTGACCCTATCCGACAAGGACGGTGTGGTGGCCAAACGCATGATCAGCGCCGAACAACGCAACGACCCGCAGCGCCTCAAGCGGCTGGTGCAAAGCGTGCAATTTGGCATCGCCATCGAACAAGGCCACAGCGCCCTGGAGATATTGACGGTGATGACCCAAAGCGACGACCCCACCCTGCTCCAGCGACCGCCCACCAGCCGGCCGCCGTTGAACGCCGGTTTTTAAAGCTCGCCCTTCTCGGTTTCCAGGCCTGCCTCGCCCTTGCGACGCGGGCCTTCGACCTTCACCGACGGAAACGCCGACGAGGCGTAGCGCACCACCAGAATCGCAAACGCCAGCAATAGAATGCCGCCACACAGGTAGATAATCCCCAGGTCTGGCGGGTTGTGGTGCGACACGTTGGAGATCAGCAAACGGGTGAGTGCGGTGATCGCTACGTAGATCAGGAAGCGCACGGGCATGTGGTTGGTCTTGAAATAAATCCCCACCATCGCCCCCAGCTCCAGGTAGATGAACAACAGCAAGATGTCATCGATCTTGATGTGCCCCGCCTCGATCATCTGCAAAAACTCCATCACCGCCGCCCAGGCGGTCACCGCACCAATGGCGAACAGCGCCAGGTAGTGGAAGGTCTCGACGAACAGGTTGCCCAGCGACTCGGCCAGCGAATGCACGCTTTCACGCAGGTTTTCAGCCCAGTTGATTTTCACGATGATGCTTCCTTAGGTCGGCTCGACCGGATGATGCGGGTTGGACGTGACGGTTTTTCTGTATGCAGAAAAAAGGCCAGAGACGGGGTTAGAAGGTGGTGGGGGTTGGGAGGCACGTCGTTGAGTGTTCATGCGCCAACAAAAAACCATCAGTACTTCTCACCCCCACGAGTGAGTACTTATGGATATTGCTGCCGTGAATGTATAACCGAGAGCACCCGAATACTGTCGGTCACTTGGTAGACGACCAGGTAATTGGGATGTACCACCATTTCTCGCGTGCCGCTTACACGTCCGGATCGGTAGAGATGAGGCCTGCGTGAAAGAGCCCGTACCGACGCGTCTATGGCTCGGCTCAGCTCGATGGCGGCGTTGGGATTTCGGTCGCTGATGTAATCAATAATCTGTCGGAGTTCCACCCGCGCGGCGGGTGCCCACTCAATCAGCATCGTCCTTTTTGCGTTTGGACTCGATCAGCGCCTGCATCTGCGCCATCACTTCGTCATGAGCCACTCCAGGGCTTGGATCATCCAGGGCCGCTTGCACTTTGGCGCGCAGCCAACGGTCGTAACTGGCGGCGTGCTCTTCGGACTCTGCCAGGGGAACGCCAGTGGAAAGGGAAGTACTCATAGGGGCCTCCGGGGTCGATGAAGGAGGAGTCTAGCCGCTGAGCTTTGAGGTGTCGTGGCTCACGCGATGAAGTGAGTAACAGAACACGTCGCACTTTGCGCCAACGCGTCCCGGACGGCGAACGATCAGCCGGTGCATCCCTCCCAGATCCCAACTACATTAAAAGGCCATCACCCAAATCCAAAGATTCTCTTGAGTTTTTAACTGTACATAAATACAGTATTTGCACTTTCACCTCTGCACCCTGACGACGAGGCCAACAAAATGGCTGTTGAAACCCTGTATCGCAGTACCCGCGACTTGGAGACTACATTCTTGGATCGCAAACTTGCCGACGCCCACGACCAAATGCTCGAGCTGGCGGAATCGTTGATGGACGTGCTGTTGAAAAATGTCGAAGGCTTGAGTGAAAAGCAGGCCGAAGATGCCGGTATTTTCATGGCCAAGAACCGCGTGGCCTTTGCGGCGGCGTTCAAGAACAATGCGGCGGCGCTGGCCGAGATCGGGCAGGAACAGAGCGAGTGACGCCAAGGGCGGCCGTACCGGAGAGGTACGGCCGCCGGGTTTCACATCAAGCGTTCCACAAGGTCTTGCCGAAGAACGTCAGCGTGCGGTCCCACGCCAGTTGCGACCAGGCGGCGTCGTACTGGGTGCCAGCGATGCGGCCGTCACCAATCGCGGTTTCGTTGGCAAACGCGTGGTGCGCCAGGTAGCGGTGGAAGGTGGCGTCTACACCGGCAGCGTGCAGTTTCGATTCCAGCTCGCCCACGGTTTCGATGCTGAAGAACAGGTCTTGCGTGCCCCAATGCCCGATCAGCGGCGCCTTGATTTTTGACGGGTCCAGGTATTCCAGCGGCGGGAAGCCGTACCACACTACCCCGGCCGCGAGGTCGGGAATGGCATTGAGCGCCAGCAATGTCAGCGCGCCGCCCATGCAGTAGCCGGTCACGCCGACGTTTTTCGACTCGGCCTTGAGGTACTGCACCGCCCCGGTCAAGTCCTGGGTGACGGCGTCGCTGAAATCCAGCCCGTCCATCAGGTGGTGGGCTTCTTCCTCTTCTACGGTGGAGGCGCCGCGATACAAATCGGGCACCAGTGCGCGGTAGCCGCACTCGGCCAGGCGGTCGGCCACGCCCTTGATCTGATCGTTGACGCCCCACCATTCCTGGATCACTACGATGGCCGGTGCGCCTTCCAATACGGCGGGGCTCGCCAGGTAGCCCTGGACCTCGGCGCCGTCCGGACGTTTGAAGGTGATGGTGCGCCCGCTGGCGCGTCCTGCGGTGTGTTTGGACATGCAAACCTCTTTATGAACACGGGTTCAACAACAAGTGATGGGGTTAACCCCGGCCTGTACCACAGTGTGTATAGGCCCTGCGCAGATACATTCCCACAGGGCATACGCCTGTGGATGACACATGGCAGATACATGCCGGCGGTTAAGTGACAAAAGCTGGAAGTTCGCCCCCTACGGACTTGCGCATTCAATCACTCAGGACCCAAAAAACAAAATGAATAACCTCCCTGCCGTCGATCGCCTCACCGTCACCTCCTACACCCACGGCCTGCTCGGCCCCAGCCAGCCCATGCTGGGCCCACTGGCCGATGGCGGCACGTTGATCACCGGCACACCGCCCGGCTGCTGGGGCCCGATGATCACACCCGCGTTTGAAGGCGGGCATGAAGTGACCCAGCCGGTGGCGATTGCTGGCGCAGAAATCGGTGACGCCGTCGCGCTAAAAATCACACGCATGCGCGTCACGTCCCTGGCGACGTCTTCGGGGGTGATGAGCTTTGTCGAAGGGCGTTATCACGGCGATCCGTTTGTCGCCAAGTTCTGCTCCAACTGCGGGCAGGAGCACCCGGCCAGTCATGTCGAGGGCATTGGGGAAGACGCGATCCGGTGTAACGCGTGCGGCGCGGAGGTCAGTGCATTTCGCTTCAGCAACGGTTACGTGATCGTGCTGGACGACGAACACAAGGTCAGCCTCACGGTCAACCAGGAGATCGCCGACCGCCTGGCGGGCAAGGCGTCGCAGATGTCGGCGCTGCCCGAGCTGGCCGCCCAGCACTCGATTTTGTCCCTGGCCCGCGCCGACCTGCCGGGCCTGGCCGCGCACATGCGACCGTTCCTGGGCAATATCGGCACCACGCCTTCACGGGACTTGCCCGATTCCCACAACTGCGCCGACTTCGGCCAGTACCTGGTCGGCGCGCCCCACCGCTATGGCATGAGTCATGAAGAGCTCCATGCGGCAAAAACCGATGGCCACATGGACACCAACTCCGTGCGCGAAGGCTGCATTTTGATCTGCCCGGTCAAGGTGCCCGGCGCCGGGGTGTACATGGGCGATATGCACGCCCAGCAGGGCAACGGCGAAATCGCCGGTCACGCCACCGATGTGTCAGGGGAAACCGAGTTGAGCGTGCACGTGATCAAACACCTGACGATCGACGGCCCGATCCTGCTGCAAAACCTCGACGACCTGCCGCCGATGGCCCGGCCGATGAACGCCACGCAACGCGCGCACGTCAAGGCGCTGGGCGAGCGCTGGGGCCAGGTCGAGATCGAGGACAACGCGCCCATCACCTTTATTGGCAGTGGGATAAATCTCAACGTCGCGACAGACAACGGCCTGGAACGCGCGGCCGCCGTGACCGGCCTGTCGCTGGATGAAGTGCGCAACCGCGCCACTCTCAACGGTTCGATTGAAATCAGCCGGCTGCCGGGCACCGTGCGCGTCACGATCCTGTGCCCGCTGGCCATCCTGGACCGCATCGGCCTGGGCCCCTTGGTGCGGGAAAAATACCAGCTCTGACGCGTGTCAGCGGTACAGCAGGCGCTCCGCCAGCTCATCCGCCACCCGGGCGGGTGAGCGCTTTTCGGCCTGGGCATGGGCGAAGATTTCGGTCAGCCGCGCGCCGATGCTCGACAGGTGCGCGGTGATGGTCGGCAGTTCGGCACCGCCATGCTTGAGGGCCACGTAGATCAGCCCGCCCGAGTTGATCACGTAGTCCGGCGCGTAAAGAATCCCACGCCCTTCCAACTGATCGGCGACGTGCAGGTTGGTCAATTGCGCACTCGCCGACCCGGCCACTGCCGCACAACGCAGCTGTGCAACGCTCTGGCGATTGAGCACCGCGCCCAGTCCGCAGGGAGCGAGGATGTCGCACGGTGTGCTGAGCAACGCATCGTTGGCAATCGGGTGCGCGCCCAGCTGTTCCATGGCCAGTTGCACCTTGCCGTGGTCGATGTCGCTCACCAGCAACTCGGCCCCGGCAGCGTGCAGTTGTTCGGCCACCGCATACCCCACGTTGCCCAGGCCCTGGATCGCCACGCGCAAACCTTCGAGGTTATCGCTGCCCAGCCGCGCCATCGCGGTGGTGCGGATGCCGGCGAACACGCCCATGGCGGCATGGGGTGAGGGGTCGCCCGCGGCAGTGGTGCTGGTGACAAAGCGGGTGTGCTGGGCGATGCAATCCATGTCGGCCACCGAGGTGCCGCTGTCGACGGCGGTCACGTAGCGCCCGTCCAACTGCTCCACGCAGCGGCCAAAGGCCTCGAACAACGCGGCACGGCTTTGCACATGGGCGGGCCGCAGGATCACCGCCGTGCCGCCGCCCACCGGCAACCCGGCCAGCGCGGCCTTGTAACTCATGCCTTGGGCCAGGCGCGCAGCATCGGCCACGGCGCTTTCATCGTCGGCATAGGGCAGGTAGCGGCACCCCCCAAGGGCGGGGCCCCGGCGGCTGTTGTGGATGGCAATGATCGCTTTCAACCCGGTGGCCGGGTCGGTGCTCAGGTGCAGCGATTCAAGGCGGGTGCTGTGCATGAGCGCAAACATCGTCAAGCTCCCGAATCACTTCTGGTAGGCGGCAAGTATAGGACCGGTGCCGAAAGCTTGCCTGAAGCACAGGGGAATAAGCCCACAGGTTTTGCAGGCTTTAGGACATAAAAGAGTAGGACGCGTGCCACGGCACTGGACGAATTTTCCCGGCAGGGCTAAAACGTGACATCCGTCGGAGAACTTGATGACCCCTCGCCAAGCCTTTTTCGCCTGCCTGGACCGCTCCCCGCCCGCGCTGTTTGAAGCCGCGCTGTGGATAGCCGCCGAGCACGATACGGCCCTCGTGCCACTGCATGTCCTGCAGGAGATGAACGTGCTGCAACAGCGGATCAGCATCAGCCTGCCGCTGCTGCCAGCAGACGAGCTGGGCCAGCCCCTGCTGCGGCGCATGAATGACCTGGGCTTTGCCCAGGATGACGACACGCCGCTGCGCCCCGCCGCTGCCCTGCTGGACAAGGTGTTGCTGCGCAAACGCGGGCAACCGCTGGCACTGGGCCTGATTGCCCTGGAACTGGCGCGGCAATTGGGCATACCGCTTGAGGGCGTCAATTTTCCCGGGCATTTTCTGTTGCGCGTGCGCGGCGCCGACCACCTGCTGGACCCCTGCGGCGGTCGGCGGCTGTACCCCAAGGACTGCCGCGAGCTGCTGCACCGCCAGTACGGCCCCGACCTGAAGCTGTCCGCCGAGCACCTGCACACCGCCCAGCCGCGCGCGATGCTGCAACGCCTGTCGCGCAATTTGCGCCAGTTGCACCAGGCCAACGACACTCCGCTCGACGCCCTGGTGGACGCCGAACGGGTACTGGAACTGGGCAACGCCAGCGCTTCCGATTACCTGGCCCGGGCCAGCCTGTACCAGCGCCTGGACTGCCCGAACGCCGAGCGCTTTGACCTGGAACACGCCCTGTTGCTCAGCGAAGATCCCGTTCAGCGGCTGCGCCTAACCGAGCGGCTGGGGCACCTGCCGCCCAACTCAGTGGTGCATTGACCCCGACGCCTTGAGGAGGTCCCCGGTGGCCAGCGCCGGGCATCGAGTGCCGTACGAAAACTGGCGATCGGGTTGTGCACCGCACAGGGCCGGCTTTTAGTGTGATGGGGTGTCCGGTTGGTGGGCAGGATGCGCCTGGATAAACGCCGGGTGCTGCGCCGCCAGGGCAGCGACCCGCTGGATGCGCGGCCACGCGTGCAGCGACACTTTGAAGCGCTCGGCGGCGTACACCTGGGGAATCAAAAACACATCCGCCAGGCCCGGCGCCGCGCCAAAGCAATACCCCGCGTCGCCAATCAGTTGCTCTACCGCCGCCAGGCCCTGGTGAATCCAGTGCCCCACCCACTCCAGCACCTGCGCCTCGTCATGCCCCCATTGGCGCAGCAGGTTTTGCGTGCTGGAGTTGTGCAGCGGGTGAATGTCACAGCCGATGATCGACGCCACCGCCCGCTCGTGGGCACGGGCCACCAGGTCCTGGGACAGCAGCGGCGCCTGTGGATAACGTTCTTCCAGGTATTCGATGATGGCCGGCGATTGAATCAACAGCTCGCCCTGATCGGTGCGCAACGCTGGCACCCGGCCCTGCGGGTTGATCGCCAGGTACTCGGGCTGGCGGTTCGCGCCGCCCGGGGGCACCAGCAAATTCACCGGCAGCGCGTTGAACTCCAGGCCCTTGAGCGCCAGCGCGATGCGCACCCGGTACGAGGAGGTGGAACGGTAGTAGGTGTAGAGTTCCATGCCCCGCCCCCTCAGCGCGCCGCGACCACGGTGCCGCGGCATTCGCCGAAGCCGATGGAGGCATACCCTTCGCGGCTGGCGCGGGCGCGCAGGATGATTTCGTCGCCATCTTCGAGGAATTTACGCACCTCGCCGCTGGCCAATTCGATCGGCTTTTTACCGCCCTCGGTGATCTCCAGCAGGCTGCCGAACTGGCCCGGCCCCGGCCCCGACAAAGTGCCCGAGCCAAACAGGTCACCGGCCTGCAACTGGCAGCCGTTGACGCTGTGGTGCGCCACCATCTGCGCGACGGTCCAGTACATGTGTTGAGTGTTGCTCAGGGTCAGCCGATGGGGCGCCAGCTGTTGCTCACGCATGCGGGCCGTGGTCAGCAGCACTTCCAGTTCGATATCGAATGCACCGCCCTCCTGGTCGCGTTTATCCAGCAGGTAGGGCAACGGCTGCGGATCACCGTCGGGCCGTGCGGGCTGGGCTTTGCGAAACGGCGCCAGGGCTTCGGCCGTGACCACCCAGGGCGAGACGCTGGTGATGAAGCTTTTCGACAAAAACGGCCCCAACGGCTGGTATTCCCAGGCCTGGATATCCCGCGCCGACCAGTCATTGAGCAGGCAGAAACCGGCGATGTGCTCGGCGGCGTCGCCGATGGCAATCGCATCGCCCATGGCATTGCCCTGGCCGATCCAGATGCCCAGCTCCAGCTCGTAGTCCAGGCGCGCGCAAGGGCCGAACACAGGCTCGGTCTGGCCTGCGGGCAGGGTCTGGCCTTTGGGGCGGCGCACCTCGGTGCCCGACGGGCGAACGGTGGAGGCGCGGCCGTGATAGCCAATCGGCACGTATTTGTAGTTGGGCAGCAGCGGGTTGTCGGGGCGGAACAGTTTGCCGACGTTTTGCGCGTGCTCGATGCCCACATAAAAGTCGGTGTAATCGCTGATACGCGCGGGCAGGTGCAGCTGGCAATCCGCGGCGCGATGCAGCCACGTCGCGGCCTGGGATGCTGCGCTGCTGCCTTCGGCCAGCAGTGTCAGCAAGCGTTCGCGCAAGGCCACGCGCGGGCCACGGCCCAGTTCGAAAAAGCCATTGAGTTGACCGCCCGCGGTCGCTTCCACGGCGCGCCGGGCCTCACCGTCAAAAAGCGCCAGCGCCGCGTGCAAATCGACGATGCAGTCCCCAATCGCCACGCCACTGCGCGGCGCGCCGCCGTCAAGGCTGAACACCCCCAGCGGCAGGTTTTGCAGCGGGAAGTCCCGGTGACCGTTGGCAGATTCCACCCAACTGCGGGTGAGGTTTGGCTGTGTCATGGGTTATCTCCGATGGGGGTTGAAGGTGGCGGGCAACGAGGCCCAGCACGCGTCATAAGCGGGTTGCAGCTGCGGGCATTGCAGCGCGAATTGAGTGGGGCGCAGCACCTGGCTGGTTTCAAACATAAAGGCCAGAGTGTTGTCGATTTTGTGCGGGGCCAGCTCGGCGTTAATGGCTTTAGTGCAGCTTTCGCCGTCCGGGCCGTGGGCGCTCATGCAGCTGTGCAGCGACGCGCCGCCGGGCACGAAGCCTTCGGCCTTGGCGTCGTAGGCGCCTTGCAGCAGGCCCATGTATTCGTTCATCAGGTTGCGGTGGAACCACGGCGGGCGGAAGGTGTTTTCGGCCACCATCCAGCGCGGCGGGAAGATCACAAAGTCGAGGTTGGCCAGGCCGTGCACGCTGGTGGGCGAGGTCAGCACGGTGAAAATCGACGGGTCGGGGTGATCAAAACTCACGGTGCCCAGGGTGTTGAAGCGGCGCAGGTCGTATTTATACGGCACGTTGTTGCCATGCCAGGCCACCACGTTCAGCGGCGAGTGGTCCAGCTCGCACGCCCACAGTTCGCCGAGAAACTTCTGCACCAACGGAGTGGGCTGCTGGAGGTGTTCGTAATGGGCGACCGGCGCCAGGAAATCGCGGGGGTTGGCCAGGCCGTTGCTGCCGATGGGCCCCAGGTCTGGCAGGCGCAGCGGCGCGCCGTGGTTTTCGGCGACGTAGCCACGGGCCTCGGCGTCGAGCAGTTCAACACGAAATTTAAGGCCTCGGGGCAACACGACGATTTCCAGCGGCGCCACCTCCAGTACCCCCAGTTCGGTGGCGATGCGCAGGCGGCCCTGCTCGGGAACGATCAGCAACTCGCCGTCGGCGTTGAAGAACACCCGCGTCATCGAACGGTTGGCGCAGTAGTGGTAAATGCTGATGCCCGACGGTTTTTCCGACGCGCTATTGGCAACCATGCCGACAAGCCCGTTGACAAAATCCGTGGGTTCAGCAGGCAGCGCCAGCGGGTTCCAACGCAGGCGGTTCGGCGTGACCGCACCCAGCGGGCCACCGGCCAGTTGCCGCTCGCACTTGACGAACGCCGGGTGGTTGGCCGACGGCTGAATGCGGTACATCCAGGTACGCCGCGCTTCGCTGCGGGCCATGGTGAACGCCGTGCCGGAAAACAGTTCGGTGTACAGGCCGTAAGGGGCTTTTTGCGGGGAGTTCTGGCCAACGGGCAAGGCGCCCGGCAGGGCTTCGCTGGCAAATTCATTGCCAAAGCCCGATTGGTAAGCGAGGTCCATGGATCATCCTCTGTGCAGAAGTTGTTTTTATCGTAATCCAGTTACGCTTAACGTAATTTGCCCACCCTAACCCGTCAAGCTATAAAGACGCCCATTCATCTCTTGGATTCTGGTCTTCCATGGAAAAGCCGAAACAAAAAGTCCGCTCGGCCGAAGTCGGCACCGACATCCTCAAGGCCCTGGCCGAGCTGTCGCCCGCCACCTCGTTGTCGCGCCTGGCCGAACACGTGCAGATGCCGGCCAGTAAGGTGCACCGCTATTTGCAGGCCTTGATCGCCTCGGGCTTTGCCGAACAGAACAGCGCCACCAACCACTACGGCCTGGGCCGCGAAGCCTTGCGCGTGGGGCTGGCGGCACTCGGGGGCCTGGACGTGCTGAAAGTCGCCGCCCTGCCGCTGGCGCAACTGCGCGATGAGTTGAATGAAACCTGCTTTCTGGCGGTGTGGGGGAACCAGGGGGCGACCGTCGTGCACATTGAACCGGCCGTGCGTGCGGTGACGGTGGTGACGCAATTGGGCTCGGTGTTGCCGTTGCTCGGCTCGTCCACCGGGCTGGTGTTCGGGGCTTACCTGCCCACGCGGGAAACCGTGGACTTGCGCGCCCAGGAGATCCAGGCCGGCACCGCCCATACCCTGGTGGACGAGCAGGCCTATGCGCAGGTCTGTGAGCAGATTCGCCAGCGCGGCCTGCACGGGGTGCATGGCCTGCTGATGCCCGGGGTGGATGCATTGTCGGCGCCGGTGTTCAACGCCTTCGGGCAGGTGGTGGCCGTGTTGACGGTGGTGGGACCGACCTCGTTGTTCCATGCCGACGAAGACGGCCCGGCCGCCCGGCACCTGCAGGCCGCCGCCCAGGCCGTGAGCTGGCGCCTGGGCTATCAGCCCTGATTCAGGGGGCTGCCTGCGCCAATGCCACGGCGACGCGGTTCTCCAGTGCCTTGAGCTGCGCGCCCGTCGCCGCGTAATTGTTGCTCATCATCGCAAATACCAATCGCCGCCCGTTCGCATCGGTGAGGTAGCCGCTCAACGACGACACCCCCTCCATCGAGCCCGTCTTGGCGTGCAGGTTGTTTTGCGCGGGCGTGTCGCGCAGGCGGTTGCGCAGGCTGCCGCCGACCATGCGCTGCGGGTTGCCAGCGATCGGCAACGCGTTGTACCAGGCGTCGAACCAGGGCTGCTTGCGGGCGACCAGCAGCAGGTCGGTGAGGTCTTGCGCCGACACCAGGTTGCGCCGGGACAAGCCGGAGCCGTCCACCTGATTCAACATCGCCGGGTTCAGCCCCTGACGCTTGAGAAAACCCGCCACCGCTGCCGCTCCGGCCTCGGCAGTACCGGCGTTGGCGGTCTTGCGGCCCATGGCCTTGAGCAGCGCTTCGGACATGTTGTTATTGGACAGTTTAAGCAGCGGCGTGATCAGGTCCTGCAACGGCGCCGAGTCATGGCTGGCCAGCACGGTGGCCGTGGCCGGGGTGGTTGCGCCGAATAGCCGGCGCCCCGACACACTGATGCCCTGTTGCGCCAGCGCCTGTTCAAACAGGTTGGCCACCAATTGCGTCGGCTCCCACACACTGACCAGTTGCTGGCGCTGCTTGCCGGGCGCGATGGCGCCGCTCAGTTGCAACAGGTTGGTGCCGTGCAAGCGGTTGAGGCTGTAGCGCTGCCCCGTGCCACTGACGGCGCGGTTGCTCAGTTGCAGGTAGCCGGTGGGCGGGTTGATCGCGACGCTCACTGGCTGCCCGACGATGGCCGGTGCCTGGGCGATGACCAACACGGTGCCGGCATCGAAATCGGTGTTGGGGGAAACGGTGAGCGCGGAAATCTGCGCGCCGTAATAGGTGGTTTCATCGTCCTGGGCCCAGTCCACGCCCAGCCGCTCGGCGTCAAACCAGGTGTCGTCAAACACCAGGTCGCCCTGCACCTGGCGAACCCCCTGGCTCGCCAATTGCGCCGCCAGCGCCTGGTAATCGGCCCACTGAATGCTTGGGTCGCCCAGGCCACGCAGGTACAGGTTGCCGGTCAGCCGCTCACCCTGGCGCTGGCCGCTGCCCAGCAGTTGGGTAGCGAAACGGTACTGCGGCCCCAGCACATCCATGGCCGCAGCGGTGGTGAACAGTTTGAGGTTGGAAGCGGGGGTCAGGCGGGTTTGCCCATTGTGTTGATACACCGTGTTGCCGCTGCCCGCCTCCCGCACCATCAGCGCGACGCTGGCGCCTTGCAGGGCCGGGTCGGCCAGCAGGCGGTCAAGGTGTGCGGTGGTCGAGGTCGTCGACGGTGTGGCGCAGGCGCCCAGGAGCATACTCAAGCCCAGCAAACCGCTGGTGTGTAGCCATCGTCCAAATTGCATCAGTGTCGTGTTTCCGCAAAACCATCAAGGCCGCCACGCTAGCAGGTCCATCGGCGGGTGGCGACGCTCATCTGTAACACGGTAGGTGGCGGGCAGGCCGCCATCGTTCACGGCCCACCCCGGCGTTTGATGGGCCTGTGCCCTCAGGATCAAAAACTCAAGGTGCTGGACACCGACACCTGCCGCGCATCGCCCATGGACACAAAGAACCGGCTGACCGCCGAGGTGTAGTAGGTCTTGTCGAACAGGTTCTTCACGTTGAGCTGGAACTTGACCTTCTGCCCTTCGATTTTGGTGTCGTAGGTGGCAAACGCATCGGCCACGGTGTAACCCGGCAGTTCAAAGCTGTTGGCCGCGTCCCCTGCCCGCTCGCCGATATAACGGGCACCGGCGCCGACGCGCAGTTGGTCGCCACCGATCAGGCTGCCGAAGTCATACACTGCCGAAAGCGAGCCGGTATTTTTCGCGACGTTTTGTAGGCGGTTGCCTTTGAAGGCCGGGTCTTCGGTCACTTCGGCATCGGTGTAGGCGTAGCTGCCGATCAGGCTCCACTGGTCGGTCAACTGGCCGCTGGCGTCCAGCTCCAGGCCACGGGAACGCACCTTGCCAGCCACGCTGTACACCGAGGTCAAGCCGTCGCCCACCTGCACCAGCACGTTGCGTTTATCAATGTTGAACAGCGCCGCGCTGGCGGTGATACGCCCGGGAATGTCGAGCTTGGTGCCCACTTCCCACGCTTTGGACTGCTCGGGCTCCAGGCTGCCGTCGAGCACGGTTTTGTTGGCCAGCGGCGCGATGGTGGAGTTGGGTTTGAATGACTCGGTGTAGCTGCCGTAGAACGACAACTCGTCGGTGTAGCGGTACACCAGGCCCGCACGGGGCACCCACTTCTGGCCATTGCCGTCGGTGTTGGCGGTGAACGGCACGCCTTTGCCCGCGTACTGGTCGTACATCTGGTAGCGCGCGCCGCCCACCAGAATCCACTGGTCGGTCAGGTGGATCGCGTCCTGGAAATACACCGAGTCGCTGCGCAGCAAGTCGGTCTGGTTGCTGTCGGGCGCGCTGACTTTGGTGCCGGCCACTTCGCCATCGTAGTTGGGGTTGTTGAAGTTGAAGGTGCCCCGTGGCGCCTGGCGAATCAGGTCGGCACGGTAGATCTTGCGGTATTCGTCGTCCAGGCCAAACGTCAGGTCGTGCTGCATGCCAGCCACTTGCACCTTGCCTTCAAGGCTGGCGGTGGTGAAGCGGTCGGTGGTCAGCGCGCCTTTGGTGCCGTCCATGCTGCGGGTCAAGGTGCCGTTGGCGTTGACGGCGGCGACGCGCACCTGGCTGGCGTCGTAGGTTTCCCGGTTCCAGCTGTAGCCAAAGTGGGCTTTCCAGTTGTCGTTCAGGTCATGGTCCGCCTCGAAATGGTAGAGGTCGGAGCGGCCTTCCATGTTGTTGAACGGCTCATCCAGGCGGCGGGTGGCAGGGATGTCCAACGGGTGGTTGGTCTTGGGGTCGATGGCGGTGCCCCGGTCGAACGGTGAGAGAAATTCCCGGTGCTCGTAGGCAAACAGCAACTTGGTGGTATCGCCGTACCAGGCCAGGGACGGCGCCACCAGGCTTTCACGGTGGGTGCCGAAGTTGCGCCAGTAATCTTCGTCTTCGTGGTCGACGATCAGGCGATAGGCCAGGCCGTTGTCGCCGAGCGGGCCGGTGGTGTCGAGGTTGCCGCCGCTGCCGTTCTTGCCGTCGCCAAAGGTCGAACCGCGTGCCGTCAACGCGGTGGACTGGACCAACTCGGGCTTTTTGCTGACGATATTGACCACGCCGCCCGGGTCCTGGATGCCATACAACAACGACGCCGGGCCCTTGAGCACTTCGACGCGCTCGGCGGTGGCGTTGAGCGCACGGCCCTGCACCACAGGCATACCGTCTTGCATGATCGAGCCATTACGGTTGTCACCAAAACCGCGCAGCATCACCGCGTCCTGGGTACTGCCCAAGGTGTTGGCCTGGGTGATGCCGCTGATGTTGTTCAACGCGTCATCGAGGTTGCGCGGTTGCTGGTCGCGGATCACCTGAGCAGAAACGACGTTGACGGTTTGTGGGGTTTCCAGCAACAGGCCGTGGGAACGCATCACCGAACTGGTAGGCGGTGGCTGGTAACTGGTGGTGGTCGACGGCTGGCTGGCACCGCTGATGGTGGTGGCACCGAGGTTCACCGCGCCTTCGGCCGGTACGGGCTCCAGGGCCAGGGTACGGGCGTCGATCTGGCGGAAGGTAAAGCCCGAATTGCCCAGCAGGCGTTGCAAGGCCTGGGTCGCGCTCATCTGCCCACTGACCGCCGGGGCGTTGAGGCCGTAGGGCGCTTCGTCGGTGTAGATCACACTGATCCCGGTAACCCGGCTGAAATCGCTCAGCGCCTGAGGCAACGGCTTGGCGGCCAGGGCAAAGGTGAACTGCGCGCTTTGCTGCTGCGCATCCGCCGCCTGCGCCACACACAGGGGCAGCACCGCCAGCCCTGACACCGCCAATACCGAGGCTCCCAGCCACTGTTTAACCGAACCCGCCGACTTTGCCATGCTTGAGAACCCGTGTAGAGAACGCTGTTAATGCGAATAGATCGCAGTTTCAAGCACTACACGGATGGCCCGCCGGTTTACCTCACCTGTGTTTGAAAATAATTTGTTTATTGCGCTTCGATGCGAAACCCCATGCGCGGGAAATGCACATGCACAGTGCCGCCGCGCGCATCGGTGCGCCGCAGGATCAGCGCTTCACGGCCGGCAAACAGCAACTCGCCAGCAACCGGATCTACCCCATAATCGGTGGCGGCGATGGTGACCTGCTGGCCGGGCTTGAAGCCGTTGGGGTCTTCAAACACCTCGTCTGGCAAAGGCGCGGGCGTGGCCGTGCGGGCGATGTCCAGGGCCTCGTCGGCGGTCATCGGGCTGGACGTGCCATGGCCAAACGCAGCGACCCGCGCCAGCCACGCACTCACCGCCGGATAACTGTCCACCAGCAGCGCAGTCACCGGTGACCCCATCAAAAACCACAACGGATGGGCCAGGGCGAAGTCGGCAATCGAGGGCTCACCAAACAGAAAGCCCCCCGCTTGCCCCTGCAACTGTTGGTCAACACGCCCAATGATCACCGGCCATTGGTGCCGGGCCTGGTCGGCCTGCATGCGGGAGGCGCTGCCGCCGGTGAACAACTTGCCGCGATCGGCCACCAGCGCCTCAAGCGCCTGCGGTGGAACCTGGGCGAACCTCACCGCCGCCGACGCCGGCTGGAACACCAGCGCCACGGAATGGGGAAACACCACGGCGTCGGCCCAGGCGGCAAAGCCCTGCGCCACCAGTTCAAGGCCTTGGGGGAACAGCGTCGGCGAGGCGTTTTCCTGCTCCAGGCGGCGGGCGATCAACGCCGTGTCGCAATAAATATCGGCGCCCACCTGCAACACCGGGGTCTTGCGATAACCGCCGGTGAGCGCGGTGAGATCAGGCTTTGGCATCATCGGCGCGATATGCACCGAGCGCCAGGACAAGCCCTTGAACCCCAGGATCAAGCGGACTTTTTCTGCGAACGGGGACTGGGGGTAGTGGTGGAGGATCAGCTCGGGCATTTTTTAGATTCCAGTGGCAAATGGGCTGAATGGCCCATTAAGACAAGTCTTTGTCATCATTTACACAGCACCAAAATCGGCTTTTTCAACCTAAATATCCGCATTCTTTAACGAGAAAATCCAGATTGCCTCTTCCGGCCAGATCAGCCAGGCCAGCATGCGCATACCGCGTCGACATGACCAGGAGAAAGCGCAAGCGTACGGCTATTATACGTACACCTTGACAGATCATTTCCGTACGGTCAATATCCGTACCGCAAGGAAAACTCAGACTTTAAAAATCTTAGACTCTAGAAATCTTTAAACCAAGTGAGGCAACCACTGTGATTAAAAAAGAACCTTCCAGGGCTCGAAAGCGAGTCGGAACTCACCTGACTCCTTAAAGGAACAAATCATCGAAAAACCTAAGTAGGTATGTCCATGAAAACGTTAGACAAGACATTAAAACCAGCAAAAAGTGCAAGACTCGAAATAAAAACCACTGAATTTGCAAAGGAGCGAATTAAACAAGCCGCCTCCATTTCCGGATTAGATATGACGGCCTTCATCATCGCCTCCGCGTTTGCCAAAGCAGAAGAGGTCATTGAAAACCACAGGAGAATAGAGCTATCAGAAACCGCCTTTAACCAACTACAAGCCATTCTTGCTGACGCTGAAACAGCCGCACCTACCAGTGCCCTACTTAAACTAATGAGAGGTGAGCATGAAAACAAACGGGATGCCAACATGTGAAATTGACGGCAATCTGCTTGCCAATTTCGAAAAATATAATTATTTCAAGACATTCGCCTCCGGTGTCGACGTAATTGACTCGTACTACAGGGGCAGCCTCAAACGTGCTCTGAAAAGCGAGAATATCAACGCTATCGGAGCTATTGCCCCGTCCGGGGACGTGGTGGGTTTCTGCACGCTGACGCTGGCAGATATCGAGAAAGCGATTGCAAAAAATGCAATCAGCGATACCAACCTGCCGTCCAGAGTATCGGTCATCAGGTTGGTGATGCTTGGGGTTGATGAAAAATATCAGGGGTTGGGCATAGGCCAACAACTTCTCATGGAAGCGTTCAAACAAGCGGCACGGGTCCACAAAGAAATCCCTATCAAAGGCGTTTATTTGGACTCAGCCCCCAATGCTGTTTCCTTTTATGAACAGCTTGGCTTTAAGAAAGTTTCCGCGCCGGATGTGAACCAAAGCACGCCAATGCTGCTCCCAATCAAAGTCATCTTAAAGGCTATTGCAGCGTGTTAGTCACCCGTTGATGGGCAACGGTGGTGTTAACAACTTTCCTGTATCGCTATCAATGTAACTCTGTTGGCCAGAGTTCCTTCGATAGCGAGGCCAACAACATGACACGCAAGCACTTGCAGGGAAAGAGCGCAGATTTCTCCCCGGCTCTGATGCGCAATACCCAGCCGCGCTTGAAACGGCGTCATCAGACCCCGTCGATCAGACCAACGCCCCACTCGCCGCCAGGCACTCCTTGGCACTCTTCTTGAGTTTCTTGATCAACCGCTCCTGGCGCAGCGCCTCGGCCTTGCTCGCGCACACTTCGGTGTACACCAGCGCCACGGCCGGGCTGGAGAGGAAAAACCGCGCGCCCTTGCCGCTCTGGTGCATGGCAAAACGGCGCACCGGGTCGTTGCTGATGCCGCAATACAGCGAGCCGTTGGCGGCGCGTACCAGGTACACGTACCACGGCTTGGGTGGGGTTTGAGCGGGAGTCGTCACGGGCGGGGTCGGCAAGCCAAAGGGGCGCCAATCTTATCAACGACTCGCCTGAAATGCCTTCAAGCCTTTGCGCGCCTGGGTGCGTACGGCGTTTTGCACCAACGGCGTCCACCCAAGCAGCAGGCCCTTGGTGCCCAGCGCCTGGCGGGACCAGCGCCACAGGTCAAAACGGTCGTGGTGTTCGCAGATCTTGCCGTCGCGAAACACGAAACGCGCCTGGATATCGTTGACCACGGTGTTGCCCGTGGCGCTGAACAGGTAGGTGGCCACCCAATGCGCGCCGCCGCTGTGTTCGTCGCTGCGTACGTGGTCGAACGTCAGGGAAAAGTCTTTGGCGCGGGTGGTGAGCATGCGCCACATGTCGCCCGCATCGGCCCCGCGCAGTTCGCCAAACGCCGGGTCGCTGAACACCACGTCGTCGGTGTAGCAGGCGGCCATGGCGTCGGCGTCCAGGCGTTGGAACGCTTGGTAGAAACGGGTGATCAGGGCGTCGTGGGCATCACTCATGGGCAGGCTCCGGCTCATTATTGTCAGGCGTGCACGATAGTCCGCGCACGCGGCGAACACCATGGGTATTCATGACAAGAATGATGCCGACGCCTGGGGGCTGGTGCGTTTACAGGTAGACGATGTCCAGGGTGGCGCTACCGTCCAGCGGGATGTCCTCGGTGCCGATCTTCGGCCGACTGAGGGTGGTTTGCACGATGACGTCCGTGGTCAGGCTCTGCACCGCGACAGGGGTGCTGTCCGCGTTGCGGCTGACCGAGCGCATCCAGCCTGGTTGCCAGATCTGGTCGCCGACAATCCCTTGCCAGCTCACCCCGTCGGGCGACTCCACGACAGGCACCGCCTCACCGTCGGCCAAGGTGTTGGCCGTTTTCAGTTCGTAGTACCCAAGCTTCTGCCCATCGCCGCTCATGCCCAGGCCGAAAACCAGCCCGAGATGATCGGCAGTGCCCTCACGGTTATCCGTGGACTTGAACGCCATCAGCGTTGCGCCGTCGCAATTGACCGCCAATTGCACGGTGACGGGGCGTAACAGGTTTCGCGAACTTTTCAGGTCACTGATGGAGATCTTGCCATGATCCACCACACCGCCCTGAGACAACACCGGCGTACACGCCGACGGGGTAATGGTGCCTTTGACACTCAGGTCGACACTGGAAGCGGCCAGCCCATGGGTGGAACTGGCCATCAAGAGCGCGGCAGTGGCCGCGGTCAGAGCATATTTCATCGTTAGAGACTCATTTGACAAACGCACTCAAGCACACGCCCGGCGTTATGCGTCTGGCGGACTGTGTGTGCGCTTTAGGGACTTGGGATGTCGGTTTTATCAGTCGCACCCTTTTATGCAGCGGTGCGTACAGGTCACAAGTTAACGTGTTGACCTCGGCAGTTGAATGCAACTAATACGAATGAACTTATTCAACTAAGGCACCATGCCGGCATCCCGCGCATAGGCATATAAGTCCACGTCGGTGGAAATACATAAGCGGTTCATCGCAGTACTTTTCTGTTTACTGATCGTTGAAATGCTGCGGTTGACCCGGGCGGCGATCTGGCTGACGGTCATGCCGCTGGCAAGCATGCGCACCACCTCCTGCTCCTTGCCCGACAAGGTGGGGGTTTGCGTCGGTTGCGACAGCCCGGCCTGGTCCAGTTGGACGCGCAGGCACTCGCTGACGAACGTGCGCCCCTGCACCACCGTCTGCAACGCCTCGGGCAGCTCGCGTGCCGATGCGCTCTTGGCCACCACGCCGCGTGCACCGTGGCCCAGCGCGGCGCGCAGGGTGGCGACGTTGGCAAACATGGTCACCAGAATGACCGGCAACCGCGGGTATTGGCGGTGCAACAAGCCCAGCAAGCCATAACCGTCGGCCTGTTGGTCGCCCGGCATTGCAAAGTCGGTGACGATCACGTCGCAGGGTTGGCTGGCCACCAAGGCCAGCAGTTCATCCGGGCCATTGGCCTCGCCTACCACCCTGCATTTACCACTCGCCTCGATCACCACTCGCTGTCCGACACGGACGATAGGGTGGTCGTCAGCAATAATTATGCGAAGCATTGGTAAGTCCCCATGATGGCAATTAGTTAGCAGTCAAAATACCTTGACCGTCCGGCTGCAACAACCGGCAATAACATCGCTGAATTGCGTGTACGCCTTATTCCATGGGGCCTGTAAGTAGGCCTACAAAATAAAAAGAAATGACATACAGAAAAGTACTACACAACAGAGGGATAAATTCCTTCAACAACTCCACTTAGAGCTTACTCAAATATTCCAAATATCTTTCAACTTCCTGTCGGAAGTTCTTCAAGTCAGCTGCGCTACGGGGCACCCCGACACGGGCCACCTGGGCCATCAGCGCCGCGGCCTGAGACTCGAACTGCGCCGCGCCAAGAAACGCCATGCTGCCCACCAGGCGGTGCGTGCACTGCCCCATCAGTTGCGTATCCTGACGCGCTTCGGCATAGGCCAGGTGGGCCAGGTCTTCCCGGGCTTCGAGCAACAGGCTCGACAGCAACGACTCGACCACCGCCCACGAACCAAAAGTGGCAATCAGACTGGTGCGGCTGGGCGCGGGGTGACGCGGGGGCGGGCTCGTGTGATCGGGCGCAGGCGCGTGTGGGGGCGCCAGCCAATAGCGGAACACCTCGCGCAGTTGATCCAGGGTGACCGGCTTGGGCAAGCAGCCGTCCATGCCGCATTCCACGCAGCGCCGCACCTCCTCGCCCCCCAGGCACGCGGTCAAGGCCATCACCGGCACCCGGGGCAGGCCCGCCTCACGCTCGCGCCGGCGCAGTTCGCGGGTCATGGCGTACCCGTCCATGACCGGCATGCGGCAATCGCTGATGACCAGGTCAAAACCGCCACCAGCCATCGTCTCCAGGGCCACCGCGCCATTCGCGCAGGTCACATGGGGCACACCCAGCCTTTCCAGCAGGGCACTCATCAACAACCGATAGGTGAGCTGGTCGTCCACTACCAGAACCTGGACGTGCTGCCATTGATCTCGCACTGCAACTTCCCGTGCCATAACGCCGCGCTTGCCACGCGCAAGAACAGCGCAAAAAAGAGCGCGGAACATAGCCCAGAGGGGCTCAAACAACGATACAACAACTACGACATGCGGTTTTTTTCAACGCTGTCGCACGCTACCCCCCTGCACCGACACGCGTAAGTTCCCGGGGCCGGGGACAATCGTATTAGTTGCATTCACCTCGCGGGTTCCCGGCGATAACTTTCCCCCCGCTTTACAAGAACCGCGCGTGCTCCCTGGATCCCCCTAAATCCTGCGAGCAAGTTTGCCGCGCCCCCTGATATGTCCCTGAGTCCCTGCACAGGAATACCGTTCACATGAAAGCCTCTCTCGCAGCCCTGGCGGGCACGCTGCTGCTCATCAGTTGCCCCTGGGCCCTGGCCGCCAGCAGCACCGACCTGTCCGTCAAGGGCACCATTACGCCCAGCGCCTGCACACCCAGCGTGAGCAACGGCGGCACCGTCGACTACGGCAAGCTGTCCTTCAAAGACCTCAAGCCCACCAGTTGGACGACGCTTGCGGACACGATGCTGCAGGTGCGCATCAGTTGCGAAGCCGTTACCCGTTTTGCCTTGCAGCCCCGCGACAACCGCCCCGAACACCCAGCGCCCACCAACCCCAACATGTATAGCCTGGGCATGGTCAACGACAACGTGCGGGTGGGCGGCTACTGGATGTACATCTTCCGGCCCGTGGCCGACAACCGTCCCGTCAGCGCGCTCAGGTCCGCTGACAACGGCCAGACGTGGACGATCATCACACCGGGCATCGCCTGGACACCCGGCGCCCTCACAAGTTTTGGCGATAACTGGTCCGGCGTACTCGCTCCCTGGCCGGCCAAGGAGCTGACCTTCGACCTGCGTATCAACCCAAGCATCGCGCCGACGCAAACGCTGCCTGCCGACCAGCAAATGCCGCTGGACGGTTCGGCGACCCTGGACCTGGTTTACTTGTGATCAAGACCGCCCAAGGCGCTGCACTCACCCTGCTGAGTGCACTGGCCCCCCACGCACTCGCCGCCAGCAGCACCGACCTGCGCGTCGAGGGCCTGATCACGCCCAGCGCCTGCACCCCGTCCCTGACCCGCGGTGGCGTGGTGGATTACGGCAAGTTGGCCGCCAGCGACCTTTTGCCCGACACCTCCACCTGGCTGGCGCCCAGCGTCTTGCAACTGGCGGTGAGCTGTACGGCGCCCACCCTGTTCGCCCTGCGCGGCCGGGATAACCGCCCGGGCACGGCGCACAAGGATGACGGCTATGGCTACGGCCTGGGCCTGATTAACGGTGATCAGAAGCTGGGCACCTACCTGCTGACGGTGCGCAACCCGCTCGCCGACAGCATGCCGGTACAGCCTCTGATGTCGCTGGACGGCGGCGCGTCCTGGTGGCTGGTGCCCGACGGCACCTGGCTGGTGGCGCATCAACTGGCGGCGTTCGGCAACCGCGCCACCGGCACGCCCGCGCCGATACCGCTGCAGGCGCTGACCACCGAGTTGCACATCGAACCCAGTATCGCCCCGGCCAACAGCCTGACGTTGACCGGGCAAGTGACGCTGGACGGCTCCGCCACGGTGGACGTGATCTACCTGTAACCCAACGGTTTCATTCACCCACAAGGATTTGTGCCCATGCAGAGATACACCCCCGCCGCCCTGGCCCTGCTGTTATCCACCGGCATGCCGGGTGCCCAGGCCGCCAGCCAGACCGACCTGAGCGTCACCGGCATCATCACCCCCAGCTCCTGCACGCCAGCGCTGTCCGGCGGGGGCGTGATCGACCACGGCAAGCTCACCGGCGCCGACCTGGATCGCGACCTGCCCACTCGCCTGCAAGCGGGCGAGATGCAGCTGACGATCGTCTGCGAGGGCGCCACGTTGTTCACCCTCAACACCGTGGACAACCGCGCGGGCACGTCGGCGATCAACCCGGCCCACCACGGGCTGGGCATGGTCAATGACGACCAGAAACTGGGCAGCGTGGCGCTTGGTTTGTTCGAACCGATGGCCGACGGCGTGGCGGTGTACAGCGTGCTCTCACGCGATGGCGGCGCCAGTTGGGGGCCGTCCTCTTACCTGGGTCACGCAGGCCTTACGGCGTTCGCCACGGCCAGCGACACCAGCCGCCCTATCGCCTTGCAAGACCTGTCCGCCCGCCTTCGCGCCTTTACCGTGATTGCGCCGGCCAGCGACCTGACCCTGCTCGATGAAGTGCCCATCGACGGTCAAATCACGCTGCAACTGAAGTACTGGTAAGCCTTTTTTCAACCCCCCTGGACCCTGGAGTTTCATCATGCACATGCCCTTCAAACCCCTCCTCGCCGCCGCGCTGCTCGCCAGCGCAGGCAACGCGCTCGCCGCCTCCAGCGTGGACCTGACCGTCAAAGGCCTGATCACCCCGAGCGCCTGCACCCCGGCCTTGTCCAACGGCGGGGCGGTGGAGTACGGCAAGATTTCGGCCAAAGACCTTCAGCCCGACCGCCCCACCCCGCTTGAGCAACAAATCCTGCAGCTGACCGTGAGCTGCGACGGCATGACCCTCATGGCCCTGGAAAGCCAGGACAACCGCGACGGCACCGACTTCAACAACGACAGCATGGAGTTCGGTCTGGGCCTGATCAACGGCAACGAAAAACTCGGCGCCATGCAGCTGCGCCTGATCTCCCCGGTCGCCGACGGAGTGCCGGTGCGCACCATCGGCTCCGAAGACGGCGGCAACACCTGGTTCACCGAACGCTACCTGATGCGTCACCTGCTGTTGTCGGTGGCCGACGCCAGCACCGTGGCGCCCATGCCGGTGCAAGCGTTCAGCGCCGACCTGTACGTGACACCCCGAATCGCCCCCACCAGCGGCCTGACCCTGACCAACGAAGCGGCCATCGACGGCTCGGTCACCCTGACCGTGCGCTACCTGTAACGGCATTCCCTGCCCTGCCTGAACAATAAAGGTGAAATCACCATGAAAACATTTCCCGCCCTGCTGCTGACCACCCTCATCGCCACGGCCAGCAGCACTGTGTCCGCCGCGTCCAGCGTGGACCTGACAGTCAAGGGCCTGATCACGCCCAGCGCCTGCACCCCTGGCCTGTCTGCCGGTGGCGCGGTGGACTACGGCAAGGTGTCGGCCAAAGACCTGAGCCCCACCGCCAGCACCCACCTGGGCTACAGCGTCCTGGACCTGACCGTGGCCTGCGACGCCGCCACCCTGATGGCCTTCGAAGCCTTCGACAATCGCCCAGGCTCCGCCCCCGAACCCACCGACAGCTTTGGCCTGGGCCTGGTCGACGGGCACAAGCTGGGCAGTTATTCGCTGCGCATGCTCGACCCTGTCGCCGACGGCGTGGTGGTGCAGACCATCGCTTCGGACGATCGCGGCCTCACCTGGTTTGCCGAGCGCACGATCATCCCGCTGGCGTATCAGTCGGTGGCCTCGGCGTCTGACGCGTCCGCACCGATCCCGGTGCAAAACCTGCAAATGGGCCTGCGGTTCTCGACCTACATCGCGCCCACGCAGGACATGGACCTGAGCAACGAAATCACCCTGGACGGTTCCGCCACGCTGCAGATCGTCTACCTGTAAACCTTAACCCCGGGCCCCGGTAACCACGACACCATGAAAAACGCGATTGCACACCTGCTTGCCACGCTCTGCCTGTTCGGTCACAGCGCGCTGGCGGCCTCCAATGCCGAACTGACGGTGTCGGGCCTGATCACCCCGCATGCCTGCACGCCGCTGTTGTCGGCCGACGGCATCGTCGACCACGGCAAGGTGCCGGCCCGCAGCCTCAACCAGTACGAATTCAGCCAGTTGCCCGCCCGGGCGCTGGACCTGAGCGTGAGCTGCAACGACCCGGTGCTGTTTGTGCTGGTGGGTGTGGATAACCGCGCCGGCTCCTCACTGGGCCCGGGGTTTTATTACGGCCTGGGCACCAATGTGCATGCGCCCACCGAGCGCCTGGGCACGGTGTCGCTGGCCATTCGCAACGTGGTGGCCGACGGGCAACCGGCGCTGGTGCTGGCCTCCAGTAACCAGGGCCTGACCTGGTTTCCCGAGTCCAATGCCTACCCGGACAACTACATGGGTTTTGCCCGGCCCGGCACGCTGGTGCCCGAGGCCCATCGGCTGGTCACCGCCACCTTGCACGTCACCACCGCCATCAACGCCGCCGCCTACCTGACGCTGGACCAGGCCGTGCCGCTGGATGGCTCCATCGTGCTTGACTTGAGGTATCTCTAACCATGTCCCCTACTGCTGGTTTTCCTTTTCAACACCTATGCGTCGGCGTGCTGGCCTTGCTGCTGTACGGCGCGGCCCGCGCCGACGGCATGGTGCCGGACACCTCCGTGGTGATCGTCCACGAGGCCGACGGCGAAGCCTCGGTGTCGGTGACCAACACCGACGACAAGCTGGCACTGCTACACGTGACCCTTGAAGACATCCCCGAAGACAGCGACAAACTGCTGTTTGTCACCCCGCCACTGGCGCGGGTCGAGCCGTCCAAGAGCCAGTTGATCCGCTTCATCCTGCAATCATCCCAGCCGCTGACCACCCAGCGCCTCAAGCGGGTGATTTTCGAGGGCATGCCCCAGGGCCGCCCAGACGCCCAGGCCGGGCACGCCCGCGTGGGCGTGACGGTGCGCCAGAACCTGCCGGTGATCCTGCACCCCAAGGGCCTGGCGCCCAACCGTACGCCCTGGACCGGGTTGACCTGGCGCTTGAGCAACACGCAATTGAGCGTGCACAACCCCTCGCCGTATGTGGTGCGCCTGGCCCAGGAACTGCGCCTGCTGCCCGGCAACGCGCCCGCGCTGTTGCCGCGCACCTACGTGTTGCCGGGTGAAACCCTGACCGTGGCCGCCGACGCGCCCGGCGCCACCCGCGTGCAGCTGCAACCGGCCACCGTGTACGGGTTTGCCGTGGCGCCCTACGAAGCACCGATCACCCTTTGATCGCCGGACGCCAACGGACGGCGCCCCCATAACAACGAAGTGGCCTCACGTAAGGCCACCGGAAGCGGCCCCGACGGGTACACATCGGCACACCCGCTTCCCCTATTCGAGAACGACCTTGTGAGCACAGTAACCACTGACCGCGACGGCAGGGCCGTGCCCGGCGGTTCAACACGCCAGCTGCTGGCGGGCCTTGCACTGGCCCTGTCGGCCAACGAAGCCCGGGCCGCCACCTTCGACCCACAGACCCTGGCCCAGCGCGGCATCGACCCGGAACTGGCCAACCTGCTGTTGGACGCGCCGCGTTATACCGCCGGGCGTCATGCCGTCAACCTGAGCGTCAATGGCCAGCGCCGCGGCCGTGTGGACGTGGTGTTCGACCGCCAGGGCGCGCTGTGTTTCGACCGCGCGCTGCTGGACGCCGGTGACCTGAAAATACCCGGCGACGCCCCCGCGCCCAGCGCCTGCCAGGGCTTTATCGCCGACTACCCGCAAACCGTCATCGAGCAAGACCCGGCGGGCCTGAACCTGGCGCTGGTGGTGCCCACCGACGCCTTGCGCCCGGCGGTGCGTGACATATCCGGCTACCGGACCGGCGGGTTTGCCGGGTTGCTCAACTACGACCTGACCGGGCTGCACACCGCATTTGGCGATGACACCAGCCGCTTTGCCTCGGCCAACACCGAGGTGGGTTTTAACGCGGGCGACTGGATCGTGCGCAGCCGCCAGGTGCAGACCTGGCAAGACAAGGTGTCGCGCACCGCGCACCTCGACGCCTACGCCCAGCGCACCTTTGCCGCGCAACACGCGGTGGTCCAGGCCGGCCAGCTGACCCTGTACAACCCAGTGCTGGCCGGTACGCAAATCACCGGCGCCCAGGTGATGACCGAAACCGCGCTGCAGGACCAGAGCCAGGGCGCGACCATCAACGGCATCGCCAACAGCCCGGCCCAGGTGGAGATCCGCCAGAACGGCACCTTGATCCACTCCACCGTGGTGCCGGCCGGGCCGTTCGCGCTGACTGACGTGCGCCGCCTCAACAGCCGTTCAGACGTAGAGGTGACAGTGAGGGAAAGCCTCGGCGACGAACGCCGCTTCAGCGTGCCCGCCGCGATGCTCGGCCTGGGGTTGCCCGCGCCGGGTTACTCGGTGGCCGCCGGGCGGGTGCGCCAGATCGGCGACGGCGCTGGCGCCGAGCCCTGGGTGGTCAGCGCTGGCTGGAACGGCGCGCTGCACCCCCAGGTGAGCCTGGGCGGCGGGGCGCTGGTGGCCGATGCGTACCGATCGGTCGGGATGACCCTGGGCTGGCTGGCCTGGCAAGACAGCCAGGTGCAGTTCTCGGCGCAGGCTGCCCAGGCCAGTCGCAACGGCAATGAGCGCGGGGTGCAGACCGACTTGTCGTGGTCCCAGCGCTTTAACGAACGCTGGGCCGTGACCACCTCCGGCTCCTGGCGCAGCCTGGATTACCGCGACCTCGAAGCGTCCACCTACACCCGCTACACCCGCGACCAGGAACGCTCGCGTTACCGCGACCAACAAAGCCTCACCGCGTCGTGGGCCCACCCTTGGCTCGGAGCGTTCAGCGCCGGGGTGTCGCGCTCGGCGTCCTACGCCGGTTACAGCAGCAGCCGGGCGTTGGCGTCGTGGGGCACGAGCGTTGGCGGGGTGTCGATTTCTGCCAGTGCCGAATGGCAAGTGGGCGGCCGTCAGCAGAACGACAACAGCGTCTACCTCAATGTCAGCCTGCCCCTGGGCGAAAACCGCCGCGCCCGCGCCTGGGCGCGCAATACCGGCGGCGAACACCGCATCGGCGCAGGCTTGAGCGAGCAGCTCAACGACCAGTTGAGCTACCGCGTGGGCGTGGAGCGCGACAGCCGCGACCGTGAGGTGGAGACGTCCCTGGGGGTGTCCGCCCTGCCCTGGTACAGCCAGTTGGACTTCAACTACACCCGCGCCGACGACCAGCGCTCCAGCTATCAAGGCGGTGCGCGTGGCGGCGTGGTGGTGCATGGCGACGGGGTGACGTTCTCGCCCTACCCGGTTCGCGACACGTTTGCCGTGGTGTCGGTGGGCGACATGGCCGGGGTCAAAGTCACCACCCCCAGCGGCCCGGTGTGGACCGACTGGCAAGGCCAGGCCGTGGTGCCGCAACTCAATGCCTATGGCCGCAGCCCGGTGGAGGTGCACACCCGCTCACTGCCGCGCAACGCCGATATCAGCAATGGCCTGGCGGTGATTTCTGCCGGGCGCGGCGCGGTGGACAACGTGCAGTTCGGCGTGTCCCTCACCCGCCGTGTGCTGCTGGACGTCACCCGCGCCGACGGCCAGCCGCTGCCCCGGGGCGCCACCGTGAGCACCGCCGACGGCGAGTTCGTGACGCTGGTGCAAGAAGGCAGCCAGGTGTTCTTGCCAGACGTGCTCGACACCCGCCCGCTGTGGGTCAAGGCACCCGGGCAAGCGCGCTGCCGCCTGGACTTTGTGCTGCCCAAGGACGGTGACCCTGACGTGTACTTTGAAACCGCACCGGCCCGGTGCCAACCCTCATGAGGACTTCTGCCATGGGCTTGAAACCCGTCGTGTTATTGACCCTCTCAGCACTGGCCCTCCCGGCCTGGAGCAACGAGGCCTGCCAACTCAACCTCAGCGAATCGCGCCTGGATTTTGGCCTGACAAACCGCGCCGTCGCGCCCCTGCCCGCAGCCGAACGGCGGCTGGGCGAACGCCGCCTGAGCCTCAGCCTGAACTGCCCCACCGCCACCGACATGAGCGTGTTTTACCGGGGGCTGGCGGCGGGTGCCGAGCAATTTGGCTTTACCGAACGGGGCCATTACCGCCTGCACGCCAGTGACGCCGTGCTGGACGGCCAGGCGGTGGAACTGGGCTCTCTGCCCGGCAAAGGCCTGGCGCCCGTCGAGGTGGCGAGCCGCTTGCCCTGGCGCCCGGGCCACGGGCTGGTGCCGATGCGCGCCGGGGTGCCGGTGACCGGTGCCAGCTTGTCAGTGCAGATCAGCGTGAGCGCCTGGGCACGGGAAGAGGCGGTGCGGGTGAGCGATGCGGTGACGTGGGAGGCCAGCGGGGTGTTCGACGCCAGCGCCGGTCGCTCCCGCGAATTGACCCTGCTGGCGCGCTTTGCCCCGGCGGCGTGCACGCCCAGCTTGTCCAATGGCGGCCACGTGGCCTTGGGCAAACTGTCGGTCGGCGACTTGCACCCGCAACAGGAAACCGCACTGGCGCCGCGCCCGGTGCTGCTCACGGTGGGCTGCGATGCACCGACCTTTTTTGCCCTGCGCCTGCAAGACAACCGCCCGGGCTCGGCCACCGGCAGTGCCGATGCCAGCACTTACGGGCTGGGCCTGGATGCACGCCAGCAAAAGATCGGCCGCTATCGGTTGGTCTTCGACCCCACACGGGTCACCGCCGATCAATTCGCGCAGCTCTACCGCACCGACTCGGCCACCGGCAGCCTGCCCTGGAGCGCCGCCAACAGCAGCCCGCTGGGCGCGGCGGCCGATCGTTACCTGGGCTTTGCCACGACCGCGGGCAGTACCGGCGGCCCTGCGGCCATTCAAAACCTCAGCGCCACCGCCAGCCTGGAAGCGGTGATCGCCCCGCTGGGCGAGCTGGACCTGGGCAGCGAAGTGCGCCTGGACGGCGCCGCCACCCTTGAAATCCACTACCTGTAGGAGCCTTTCCATGAGCCGTTATCTGATGCATTTGACCGTCCTCTGCCTGATGGCGTGTGCCAACCCGGCCCAGGCCGCGTCCACCGTGGAACTGACCGTCAGCGGGCTGATCACGCCCATGGCCTGCACGCCGAGCTTTTCCGGCGGCGGGCTGATCGACTTTGGCAAGATTTCCCGGCAAGACCTCAACCAGGCGAACGGCACGCGGTTGCCGCTCAAGTTTTTGACCTTCACCGTGAGCTGCAATGCCCCCGGCCGTTTCGCCCTGCGCATGCGCGACAACCGCGACGGCACGGCCCACGTCAACAGCGAGATTTTCTACGGGCTGGGCCTGGACGCCAGCGGCAACAAACTGGGGGTGTATTCGGTGAGTTTCGACCCCAAGCAAACGGTGGCCGACGCCCTGCCAGTGATCTACGGCACCGAGTCCACCACCGGCGGCGTGGCGTGGCGCCCAGCCAATACCAACCCTATCGACATCGGCTCGCGCAGCCTGCTGGGTTTTACTGACCTGGCCGGCAGCGCGGCCGGCCCCTCAGCGATCCAGAGCCTGACCAGCACGCTGACACTGGAGGCGGTGATCAACGCCCGGCAGAACCTGGACCTGACCACCGACACCCTGCTGGACGGCTCGGCCACGCTGGAGGTGGTGTACCTCTAGACCTGCTCGCTGCGCACGCCCACGTACAGCGCGCGGCCTGCGCCGATACCGGCAACGATGCCGCCCAGGCCGATCACCGCGAAGATCCAGCCCACGGCCGCCCAGCCGCCGGTCCAGTCATGCACCAGGCCGACGGCGAACGGCCCCAGGGACGCCAGGATGTAGCCGATGCCCTGGGCCATGCCCGACAGGTTGGCGGCCACGTGGGCATCGCGCGAGCGCAGCACGATCAGGGTCAGCGCCAGGCTGAACGTACCGCCCTGGCCCAGCCCCAACAGGATCGCCCAGCCCCACAGGCCTTCGATGGGGGCGTACACGCAGCCGAACATACCGCCCAGGGTCATGACCATCACCAGCACAATGGCCACGCGCTGATCCTTGCCACGGGTGGCCAGCCACGGCGCCGCCAGCGAGCTGACCAACTGCACGATCACCGCGCCCGACAGCACCAGCCCCGCTTCGGTGGCGCTCAGGCCACGGCCGATCAACATCGACGGCAACCAGCCAAACACGATGTAGGCCAGGGACGATTGCAGGCCCATGTAAAGCGTCACTTGCCAGGCCAGCGGATCACGCAACAGCCCCTTGACCCGATACGCCACTTGATGGGCGCCCTGTCTGTGCCCCACTTGCGGCAACCAGAACAGCGCCGCCACCAGCGCAGGCACGGCCCACACCCCCAGGCCGATGCTCCAGCTATTGGCAAAATGCTGGCTGATCGGCACGCTGGCGCCCGCCGCCATGGCCGCGCCCAGGCACAGCGCCATGGTGTAGACGCCGGTCATGGTGCCGGCCTGCTTGGCAAAATCGCGCTTGACGATACCCGGCAACAACACACCGATGATGCCGATGCTCGCCCCGGCGATCAGGCTGCCCACAAACACCCCCACTTCACCAAACGCACTGCGCACCAGAATGCCTGCGGCCAGCATCAGCAAAATCCCCAGCACCACCCGCTCGGCGCCAAAGCGTCGGGCCAACAGCGGCGCCGTGGGGGCGAACAGGCCCAGGCACAGCACGGGCAAAGTGGTCAGCAGGCCCGCTTCGGCGGCGGACAACCCCAGGCTGCGCGCCACATCAGCCAGCAACGGCGACATGCTCGACAGCGCCGGGCGCAGGTTCAACGCCATCAGCACCAGGCCCAGCAGCAACAGCCACGGGCGGCGTACGGGCGGGGGGGTGTGCTGCACCACGGCGTCGTCGGCTTCGGCGTCGATCAGCAGTCGTTCAAGTTCGGCCGGGCGTGGCGGGTGTTCTGGACGGGTCATGGTGGGCTCGGGTTCAAGGTTCATTGATCAATTGCCGGGAAAGCGCCTTGGCGCGTTCGGGGTCTTGCTGCGCCACCGCGTCCAGCAGCGCTTCGTGCAGGTCGAACACGGCCTGGCGGCGCGGCGTGATGTTGAGGGTCTGGCGCAACTGGGCGCCGACGACGCCCGAGAAATACTGGTACAGCTCGCTCAGCGCCGGGTTGTGCGCGGCGTCGACCAGGCGTTTGTGGAACACCAGGTCTGCGTCGATGTAGCGCTCAAGGTCGCCGTGATAGTGCTCGGCGCTCACCCGCAAGGCCTCGCGCAAGCCTTGCAGGTCTTCGTCGGTGCGGCGCAGGGCGGCCAGGCCCACGGCTTCGGCTTCCAGGATCTGCCGCGTTTCCTGGGCCTGGCCCAGGGTGCAATGGGACAGCGCCCTCAGCGTGCCCAGTGGGTCGGTCATCGAACGCAGGTAACTGCCGTCGCCCTGGCGCACCTCGATCAACCCGCAAAACGCCAGCACCCGCATGGCCTCGCGCATGGTGTTGCGGCTGATGCCCAGCTCGGCGGCCAGCTCAGGCTCGGTGGGCAGACGCTCGCCAATCGCCCAGGTGCCCTGGGTGATGCGCTGGCGCAGTTGGTCCAGGGCCTGGTCAACGAGGGAGCGTTTGATCAGCGGGGTGATGTCTGTCATGAGCTGTGCAGTTTCGTCCAATCATAGGATGAATTTTCCCACATCGTATTCGGACTTTCCTACAAGGGCAACGCACTAGGGTTTTGAGGCAACAAAAAAACTCAATTTTCGATTGGCAAAATTACCCTTAAAGGGTAACTATTGACTCAGGTGTCTTATGGAAAAGTACACACCTCATTACGATCTCGCGGTGATAAAAGCGGATGTGAGGCGGCTGGGAGCCAGGGCCTTTACCCGTACCGCAAAAACCACAGGGAGGGGTTTGAACCTCGACATCAGCGAGATGCAAGCGATCGTTTTCGACCTGCAGAACAGCCTGTTTTACAAGTCGATGACCTCTTACGCCGATCACCGCACCTGGCATGACGTTTACCCCACCCATTCACACGGTCTGGAGATCTACCTCAAGGTCACTTACTGCTCGGGCAGTCACCCGCCGGTGATTTCCTTCAAAAGGATGAACCCATGAACATTCAGGATTGCTGTATCTGTGGGGCCCCCGGCGCCATGGTCCGCTTTGAAGGGCGCAGTGAAACCCTGCGCATCAAAGGCATGGAGCGACGCGTCGATGATCTGTGCGGCTGGGAATGCCCGGTGTGCGAAGACGGCCTGTATGACGCCGACAGCGCCGACCGTCATGCCAGGGCCAGTGACGACCTGCTGCACGCCGCCCGGCGGATCGTCGGCAGCGAGCTCAAGCGCATCCGCCGCAAGCTGCACCTGACGCAAAAAGAAACCGTGGCGCTGCTGTCCGGTGGCGGGCACAACGCGTTTTCACGTTATGAGCGCGGCGAAGTACCGCCGCCCAAACCCTTGATGGTGCTAATGCGCCTGCTGGACCGCTACCCTCACCTGCTGGGCGAGGCGGCGGCGTTGGCCGAGGGGGCCGACCTGCACAACGCCTTCACCTGCACCGTGAGCGACGGGGCCGAAACGCTCAAAGCGTCCTAGCCCGAAAAAAACAAACCCGGCGCAGGGCCGGGTTTGTGTTCAAGCCTCACGCATCGATCAATGCAGGATCTGGCTCAGGAACAGCTTGGTGCGCTCGTTCTGCGGGTTGTCGAAGAAGTCGTTCGGCGCGGCCTGTTCGACGATTTCGCCCTTGTCCATGAAGATCACGCGGTTGGCCACGGTGCGGGCAAAGCCCATTTCGTGGGTTACGCACAACATGGTCATGCCGTCTTCGGCCAGGCCGATCATGGTGTCCAGCACTTCTTTCACCATTTCCGGGTCCAGCGCCGAGGTCGGCTCGTCGAACAGCATGATCTTGGGCTTCATGCACAGCGCCCGGGCAATCGCCACACGCTGTTGCTGGCCACCCGAGAGTTGCCCCGGGAACTTGTGCGCCTGCTCTGGAATGCGTACGCGCTCCAGGTAATGCATGGCGATTTCCTCGGCCTTGCGCTTGGGCATCTTGCGCACCCACATCGGCGCCAGCGTGCAGTTCTGCAGGATGGTCAGGTGCGGGAACAGGTTGAAGTGCTGGAACACCATGCCGACTTCGCGGCGGATCGCTTCGATCTGCTTGAGGTCGTTGGTCAGTTCCACGCCGTCGACCACGATGCGGCCTTGCTGGTGTTCTTCCAGGCGGTTGAGGCAGCGGATGGTGGTGGACTTGCCCGAACCCGACGGGCCGCACAGCACGATACGCTCGCCCTGTTTCACGTTGAGGTTGATGTCTTTCAACACGTGGAACTGGCCGTACCACTTGTTCACGCCCTGCATCTGGATAATGCCTTCAGGGCCCACAGGCTTTTTGATTGCTTCGCTCATCAGAAAAACTCCTAACGCTTGTGGCCTGTGTCGAGCTTGCGTTCCAGATGCATGGAATAGCGCGACATACCAAAACAGAAAATCCAGAACACCAGGGCGGCAAATACATAGCCTTCAGTGGCCATGCCCAGCCATTTGGGATCGGCGGCGGCTTGTTTGACGCTGTTGAGCAGGTCGAACAGGCCGATGATGATCACCAGGCTCGTGTCTTTGAACAGCGCAATAAACGTGTTGACGATACCCGGGATCACCAGCTTCAGGGCTTGCGGCAGAATCACCAGGCCCATGCTGCGCCAGTAGCCCAGGCCCATCGCTGCGGCCGCTTCGTACTGACCTTTGGGGATGGCCTGCAAACCACCGCGCACCACTTCGGCCACGTAGGCCGACTGGAACAGGATCACACCGATCAACGCCCGCAGCAGCTTGTCGAAGTTCATGCCTTCGGGCAGGAACAACGGCAGCATCACCGAGGACATGAACAGCACGGTGATCAGCGGCACGCCGCGCCAGAACTCGATGAAGGTCACGCACACCACACGCACTGCCGGCATGTTGGAGCGGCGCCCCAGGGCCAGCACGATACCCAGCGGCAAGGCGCCCGCAATGCCCACGGTGGCAATCACCAGGGTCAGCATCAGGCCGCCCCACTGGCTGGTCGCGATGTTGCTCAGGCCAAACACGCCGCCGTGCAACAGGCAGTAGGCGATGATCGGGTACAGCACGATAAAGCTCAGGCCGTAGACCGCCTTGCGCGAGAAGCGCGAGATGAACAACGGCGCCGCGCCCACGATGGCCAGCCACACGGTCAGGTCCACGCGCCAGCGCAGTTCCTGCGGGTAGTAGCCGTACATGAACTGGCCGAAGCGCTGCTCGACGAACACCCAGCAGGCGCCCGCCTTGGTGCAGTCGGCCTTGGTGGTGCCGACCCAGTTGGCGTCCAGGATGGCCCAATGCAGGATCGGCGGGATCACCAGGTAAATCAGGTAGAAAGCAAACAGCGTCAACAACGTGTTCAGCCAGCTGGAGAACATGTTGGCGCGCATCCACGCCACGGGCCCGAAAACCTTGCTCGGTGGCGGCATGTCGGGTTTGAAAGTATGCGTACTCATGCAGGTGTCCTCACCGCTCGATCAGCGCAATGCGCTTGTTGTACCAGTTCATCAGCAGGGAAATGCTGATGCTGATCGCCAGGTACACGCTCATGGTGATGGCAATGACTTCGATGGCCTGGCCGGTCTGGTTGAGCACCGTGCCGGCAAACAGCGAAACCATTTCCGGGTAACCGATACCGGCGGCCAGCGAGGAGTTCTTCGCCAGGTTCAGGTATTGGCTGGTCAGCGGCGGAATGATCACCCGCAGGGCTTGCGGGATGATGACCTTGCGCAGCGTCGGCCCCGGGCGCAGGCCCAGCGAACGCGCAGCTTCGGTCTGGCCGTGGCTGACGGACTTGATGCCCGAACGCACGATCTCGGCGATGAACGCCGCGGTGTAGACGGTCAGTGCCAGGGTCAGTGCGAGCAGTTCAGGGATCAGTACCCAGCCGCCAACGAAGTTGAAGCCGGCAAGCTTTGGCATCTCCCAGTGCACCGGCACGCCAAACACCAGCATGCTCAGCGATGGAATCACGATGAACAGCCCAAGGCCCGCCCAGAACTTATGGAACGGCACGCCGGTGGCTTCAAAACGCCGAGTGGCCCAGCGGCTCATCAGCACGATGGCAACGATGGCCACGACCAGGCTGATCCAGAAGGGCCAGAACCCGTCGGCGGCGATCGCGGCGGGCATGTTCAGGCCGCGGCTGCTGACGTAGAACGTGTCCCAGAAGTTGTGGCTGTTGCGCGGCCCCGGCATGGTCAGGAATACCGCGAAGTACCAGAACAGGATTTGCAGCAGCGGCGGAATGTTGCGGAACACTTCCACATACACCGTGGCCAGCTTGCTGATGATCCAGTTCGGCGACAGCCGCGCCACGCCGATGATGAAACCGAGGAGGGTCGCCAGGACCACGCCGATCACCGTCACCAGCAAGGTGTTGAGCAGACCGATGACGAAGACCCGGTAGTAACTGTCCGACTCGACGTAGGGAATCAGGTGTTGCGCGATACCGAAACCGGCACTGCGCTCAAGAAAATCGAAACCCGAGGTAATGCCTCGGTGTGCCAGGTTGGTTTGCGTGTTGTTGAACAAGTACCAGCCCAGCGATATCACCGCCACGACGGTAATGATCTGGAATAGCCACGCACGCACTTTAGGATCGCTGAAGCTGAACTTCTGCTTGGGTGCGCCGATTTGATTTTGCATGGAGTGCCCCGAAAAAAATGGAACAGAACATCACCCGGTGGTTGGCCCACCGGGTGATAGAACCATCAGCGATCAGCGCACAGGCGGTGCGTATTGAATGCCGCCGTTGTTCCACAGCGCGTTCAGGCCGCGGTCGATTTCCAGCGGGGTGCTCTTGCCGAGGTTTTTCTCGAAGATTTCGCCGTAGTTACCGACTTGCTTGACGATCTGTACGACCCAGTCCTTGCGCAGCTTCAGGTCTTTGCCGTATTCACCGTCGCCACCCAGCAGGCGGGCAACGTCCGGGTTCTTGGTGGACTTGGCTTCAGCCTCGACGTTTTTGGAAGTGATACCGGCTTCTTCGGCATTGAGCATGGCGTAGCCAACCCAACGCACGATGGCCAGCCACTCGTCGTCGCCGTTACGTACCACTGGGCCCAGAGGCTCTTTGGAGATAGTTTCTGGCAGTACCACGTAGTCCTTCGGCGAGGCCAGCTTGCTGCGCTGTGCGTAGAGCTGGGACTTGTCGGAGGTCAGCACGTCGCAACGACCCGATTCCAGCGACTTGGCGCTTTCATCGGAGGTGTCGAAGGTGATCGGGGTGTATTTGAGGTTGTTGGCGCGGAAGTAGTCCGACACGTTCAGCTCGGTGGTCGTACCGGCCTGGATGCAAATGGTCGCACCGTCCAGTTCCTTGGCACTTTTCACGCCCAGCTTGTTGTTCACCAAAAAGCCAACACCGTCGAAATAGGTGATGAAGCCTGGAAACTTCAGGCCCATGCCCGCATCGCGGGAGCTGGTCATGGTGGTGTTACGCGACAGGATATCGACTTCGCCCGATTGCAGAGCGGTGAAACGCTCCTTGGCGTTCAACTGGCTGAATTTGACTTTGGTGGCGTCACCGAAGACGGCGGCAGCAACAGCGCGGCAAACGTCAGCGTCGATCCCCAGAATCTTGCCGCTGGCATCCGGTACCGAGAAACCCGGCAGACCGTCACTCACGCCACATTGCACAAAACCTTTCTTCTGTACCGCGTCCAGGGTGGCGCCGGCTTGGGCGAAACCGCTGACACCCAGCACAGCGGCTGCGCAGACGACCGCCAGGGTGGATTTCAATACCTTCATTCAAACCTCCAAAGTTGCTCTTGTTGTGTCGGAGCTTGGCCTTGCCGCACCCTTTTGAGGCGTAATTGACCCGTCTTGGTTTTTTTAGGGTCAAACGGCACAAGGCTTTCGCTGTACGTCCAGTCGCTATCCCTCGGCAGGCTGTCACTGATAGTGTTACCGCCGCAGGAGAGCCTTGACATCACCGTTGCCTTAGCAAGCCCCGTACCAGACTGCTTGCTGACCCGCTTCGACCCAGGGTCAATAGAAAAAGATTCAACCTTGCGACATATTCTTAACAGATCAACCTCTTGCGCACCGTTGCGATGCACCCATTCGGCGCGCGCGCACTTATTTGGAGCAACCATGACCGACCCCTTGATTCTTCAGCCCGCCAAGCCCGCAGACGCCTGCGTCATCTGGCTGCATGGCCTGGGTGCCGACCGTTACGACTTCCTGCCCGTGGCCGAGATGCTTCAGGAAACCTTGCAAACCACCCGCTTTGTGCTACCGCAGGCCCCGACCCGCCCGGTGACGATCAATGGCGGTTATGAAATGCCCAGCTGGTACGACATCAAGGCCATGAGCCCGGCCCGTTCTATCAGCCTGGAAGAACTTGAAACATCTGCAAACACAATCATCGAATTGATCGAAGCGCAGAAGAACAGCGGAATAGAAGCCTCGCGGATTTTTCTCGCCGGGTTTTCCCAAGGCGGCGCCGTGGTCTTTCACACCGCTTTTTTGAGGTGGCAAGGCGCGCTGGGCGGTGTATTGGCCCTGTCGACCTACGCCCCGACCTTCAGCGACGAACTGACGTTGTCCGCCAGCCAGCAGCAAATCCCGGTGCTTTGCCTGCACGGCCAGCACGATGACGTGGTGCAGTACGCCATGGGCCGCAGCGCCTACGATCACCTGAACGCCCGTAGTGTCACCGTGACATGGCAGGAATACCCAATGGGTCACGAAGTGTTACCTGAGGAGATACACACTATCAGTGACTGGTTGACCGCTCGCCTGGGCTGAAAACCACACTTTATGTAGCCACATGACAGACGCACTACGCCGCGCCCGATTCTTGCATTACACTGGCCGGCGTACATTCCTTAACCAATTAATGAGATGACCGTGCTCAAAGCACTCAAGAAGATGTTCGGCAAAGGCGAGGCTGAGCCCGTCAGCGCACCTGCCCCCGCCCAAGACGCCAAACAGTCCGCCCGCCCCGCGCCGGTTGCCTCGCCCACAAAGCCTTCTGCGCCGGAGCCTGTAAAAGCCCCCGCCACCGATGCCGTCGCCACCCAGGCGCCACGCCAGGAAAAGCCGCGCCGTGCGCGCGCGCCCAAGCCTGCGGTAAAACCCTGGAAACTCGACGACTTCGTGGTCGAACCCCAGGAAGGCAAGACCCGCTTTCATGACTTCAAGCTGGCCCCGGAACTGATGCACGCCATCCAGGACCTGGGGTTTCCGTACTGCACGCCGATCCAGGCGCAAGTGCTGGGCTTCACGCTGGCAGGCAAAGACGCGATCGGTCGCGCCCAGACCGGCACGGGCAAGACCGCCGCATTTCTGATCTCCACCATCACCCAACTGCTCGATACGCCGCCGCCCAAGGAACGCTACATGGGCGAGCCGCGCGCACTGATCATCGCCCCGACCCGGGAGCTGGTGGTGCAGATCGCCAAGGACGCCGCCGACCTGACCAAATACACCGGCCTCAACGTGATGACGTTTGTGGGCGGCATGGACTTCGACAAGCAACTCAAGCACCTTGAGGCGCGCCACTGCGACATCCTCGTCGCCACCCCCGGCCGCCTGCTCGACTTCAACCAGCGCGGCGACGTGCACCTGGACATGGTCGAAGTGATGGTGCTGGACGAAGCCGACCGCATGCTCGACATGGGCTTTATCCCTCAAGTGCGTCAGATCATTCGCCAGACCCCGCCGAAAAGTGAGCGCCAGACCCTGCTCTTTTCCGCAACCTTTACCGATGACGTGATGAACCTGGCCCGCCAGTGGACCACCGACCCGTCCATCGTCGAGATCGAGGCCGAAAACGTCGCCAACGAAAACGTCGAGCAACACATCTACGCCGTGGCCGGTGCCGACAAATACAAGCTGCTCTACAACCTGGTCAACGACAACGGCTGGGAGCGCGTAATGGTGTTCGCCAACCGCAAGGACGAAGTGCGCCGCATCGAGGAACGCCTGGTACGCGATGGCGTGAACGCCGCGCAGCTGTCGGGTGACGTACCGCAACACAAGCGGATCAAGACCCTGGAGGGTTTTCGTGAGGGCAAGATTCGCGTGCTGGTGGCCACCGATGTGGCAGGCCGCGGGATTCATATCGATGGCATCAGCCACGTGATCAACTTCACCCTGCCGGAAGTGCCGGACGACTACGTGCACCGCATTGGCCGTACCGGCCGTGCCGGTGCTGCGGGTGTGTCGATCAGCTTTGCCGGTGAAGACGATTCCTACCAACTGCCCTCGATCGAAGCGCTGCTGGGGCGCAAGATCAGTTGCGAAATGCCGCCCACGCACCTGCTGCGTGCGGTGGAGCGCAAACGCCCCTGAGGGCAACCGCGCCACACACGGTGGGAGCCCGCTGGCAAGGGGCTCCCACTGTCGTTTTTAGAGGACGCTTGCGCGCGTCATGCCCAGCGATCAGCGGCCGCCTGGTCGCTGGCCCGCCCTTCGACCCAGCGCGGGCCTTGGGCGGTGTTTTCTTTCTTCCAGAACGGCGCCCGCGTCTTCAGGTAATCCATCACAAACGCACACGCCTCGAACGCCGCCTGGCGATGGGCACTGGCGGCGGCGACAAACACAATCGGTTCGCCCGGCTCCAGCGCGCCGATGCGGTGCAGCACTTGGAGTTTGAGCAGCGGCCAACGCTGCCCGGCTTCGGTGGCGATCGTGGCCAGGGCCTTTTCGGTCATGCCCGGGTAGTGCTCAAGAAACATCCCCGCCACGTCCCGGCCATCGTTGAAGTCGCGCACGTAGCCGACAAAACTCACCACCGCGCCCACGCCCACATTGGCCGCGTGCATGGCGTTGAGTTCGGCGCCTGGGTCAAATGCCTGGGCCTGCACACGAACGCTCATGCTCAGCCTCCGGTCACAGGCGGGAAAAAGGCCACTTCATCGCCGTCCACCAGCGGCTCGTCGAGGGTGCAGAGTTCTTCGTTGCGGGCACACATCAGGCCGGGTTCGTTGAGCACTTCAAAACCCGGGTCCCCCGCCAGCGCCTGGCGCAACGCGCCCACCGTGGCGAAGTCACCTTCGACGTCCAGCGAGTCCAGGTCCAGCGCCTCGCGATAGCGGGCAAAAAACAGCACAGTCACGCTCATTGTTCGTCCGCCTTGAAATGCCCGCTCTTGCCGCCGAGTTTTTCCAGCAGGCGGATATGTTCGATGGTCATGCCACGGTCCACGGCCTTGCACATGTCGTAGATCGTCAGCGCGGCCACGCTGGCGGCGGTGAGGGCTTCCATTTCCACGCCGGTCTGGCCGCTGAGTTTGCAGCGCGCCAGGATGCGCACGGCGTCGCTGCCCTCGGCGCTCAACTCAAGCTTGACGCCCGTGAGCATCAGCGGGTGGCACAGGGGGATCAGGTCGCTGGTTTTTTTTGCCGCCTGGATCCCGGCGATGCGCGCCACGGCGAACACGTCGCCCTTGGGGTGGGCGCCGTCGACAATCATTTGCAGGGTCTGGGGCAGCATGCGCACCCGGGCTTCGGCCACGGCTTCACGGAAGGTCACCGCTTTGTCGGTGACATCGACCATATGGGCGCGGCCTTGGGAATCGAGATGGGTCAGCACAGGAATACTCCAGATCAGGAACGCCGATTGTAAACCCGATGACACGATTGCACACGTTTGGCGCCCAGGCGGGGCCCCGGGCTGACCCCTGGTCGATCGAGCGCCGCGCAGTTGAGGCACAGGTAAAAAAACGGGCGCCGCAAGGGCGCCCGTTTTTTGTGGCATGGGCTTATAGGTGGGATTCGGCGTATTCGGCCAGAATCGAGCGAGGGACGCCCTGCAAGGCGATGTGCACGCCGTTGGGGAAGTCCTTGAAGCGTTCGGTCAGGTAGGTCAGCCCGGAGCTGGTCGCGGACAGGTAAGGGGTGTCGATCTGTGCCAGGTTGCCCAGGCACACCACTTTGGAACCGGCGCCCGCACGGGTGATGATGGTTTTCATCTGGTGCGGGGTGAGGTTCTGGCATTCATCGATCAGAATCAGGCTCTGCTGGAAGCTGCGCCCCCTGATGTAGTTGAGGGATTTGAACTGCAACGGCACTTTGCTGAGGATGTAGTCGACGCTGCCATGGGTGTTTTCGTCATCCATATGCAAGGCTTCGAGGTTGTCGGTGATCGCCCCCAGCCACGGCTCCATTTTTTCCGCCTCGGTGCCGGGCAAGAAGCCGATTTCCTGGTCCAGGCCCTGCACGCTGCGGGTGGCAATAATGCGCCGGTAGCGCTTGCTGACCATGGTCTGTTCGATGGCCGCGGCCAGCGCCAGGATAGTTTTACCCGAACCCGCCGCGCCGGTCAGGTTGACCAGGTGGATGTCCGGGTCCAGCAGCGCATACAGCGCCAGGCTCTGGTAGATGTCACGCGGTTTCAGGCCCCAGGCTTCCTGGTGCAACAGGGGTTCCTGATGCAGGTCGAGGATCAGCAGTTTGTCGACCTGGATTTCTTTGATCCAGCCCACGAACCCCTGCTCGTCGATGATGAATTCGTTGATGTGCACCGCTGGCAGGTTGTCGATCAACTGCACCTGGTGCCAGGTGCGGCCGTGGTCCTGGCGGGTTTCGACTTTACTGACCCGGTCCCAGAACGAGCCGGTCATGGTGTGATAGCCACGCGAGAGCATCGACACGTCGTCAACCAGCTGGTCGGTGCTGTAGTCCTCGGCCGCGATCCCGCAGGCGCGGGCCTTGAGGCGCATGTTGATGTCTTTGGTCACCAGCACCAGGCGCAGGCCCTTGTCGCGCGTGTGCAGGTCGATCAACTGGTTGATGATCTTGTTGTCGTTGAGGTTTTCCGGCAACAGGATGTTGGGCTCGTGATGCTTGCTCATCAGGATCGACAGCAAGCCTTTTGGCCCGCCCTTGCCACGCTGGATCGGCACCCCCTGCTCAACGTCCTCGGGAGAGGCTTCGCCCAGGGTTTTGTCGATCAGGCGGATGGCCTGGCGGCATTCGGCGGCAACGCTGTGGTGGCCACTTTTGAGTTTGTCGAGCTCCTCCAGCACGATCATCGGGATGGCAACGTGGTGTTCTTCGAAATTGAGCAGTGCGTTTGGATCGTGGATCAGAACGTTGGTATCAAGCACATAAAGGATTGGCTGGTCGGAAGAAGGGTTACGTCCATGATCATCCATACTCGGTCACCTTTGTGGGATCCAGTCGACGCAATACCTGGGCGGTGCTGCGCCTCGATTCGACCGCTTTTCGCACCTGAGGGGCGTCAAGCGCGGTGCACACATGAGGTGTCTTGGAAGACGCCACCTGTGCTGCAGGTTTCGGCGGTCTGCCTTCGTAATACCGCAAAACCCATGACAGGAAAAAGCACTTTGACGCTTTTTTGAAGTTTATTTTTCAGGATGACGAATAGCACTAGGCGTACCGGCACAGTGCCGTTACAGTCGAAAGTCCGCCGGTATCGAATGGCGCAACATTTTTACCCCGAAAAAGCCGCAACCCCAACGGGGCCGGGCTTATCGCCTGCTCAGCGAAACGCTTCCCGACAGTCCTGCCAACCCAGCCCGCTTTCGGCCGTGGCCTGTAGCAACCAAGGCAGTGCGACCCGTGCCTTGTCCTGCGTGTCGTGAAACAGGATCACGCCCTTGCGCCACAACAGCATGAGTGTCAGCACACGGTTGGCCGATTCCTCGGGCTTGAGCTTGCCCGGGTCATCCTGCGAGTCGATGTCCCACAACGCCACTTGCAGCCCCTGGGCCTGGAAAAAACCCTGGCTGTCGGCGCGGCGCTGGCCATAGGGCGGGCGAAACAGCGGCACGTAGTTTTCCGGCAACAGGTTCTGCGCCAGCGCGGCGCTGCGGGTCACCGACGACTGCCAGTCGACCCAGTGGCTGTGGGAACGATACTGCCACCCCTGGATGCCCACGCACTGTCCCTGATACAACGCCTGCAACTGGGCACCCGAGGTTTTTTCCAGGCGTGTCTGCAAGCTGTTGCCCAGGGTAAAGAACATCCCGTGCAGCTTCTGTTTGCGCAGGTAGTCGGCCAGCCAGTCGGTGTTGCCGCTGACCGGCGACGGGCCGCTGTCAAAGGTCAGCAGGAACATGCGGTCGTTGAGCTCGTCGCCATTGCGCTCGTGGTCGCCGAACCGCGCGATTTCACTGCTGATCTGCGGGAACAACGCCGCCTTGCGCAACAGCTCGTCCAGGTAGCGCTCATGAAACGTGCGACTGGGCCCGGCCCAGCCTATATAGAACGAACTGTCGCTGACCTCGAACTTGCCGGCCTGCTCGCGCAGATCGTCCATGCTCTCTACGAGGTAGCAAAACGAGGCGTCCTGCCCGCAGCTCTGCTGGGCCTGTGTGTAGTTGTCCAACAGCCGCTGCCAGAGCTGGCGACGCAGGTCGTCTACAGACGCCAGGTTGATGATCTTCAGCCCCAGCCGCTGCCCAAGCGCGGGTTCGTCCAGCGACTCACTGACCAGCAGCGTGCGCGCAAACATGAGGATTTCGGCGCGGGAGGCCACATCAAACAGCGCCGGGCTGCTCAGCCGCTCGGGCCAGGTGCCACGGTCCAGGCTGGCCACTTCCACGGGCGCCGCCTGGGCCCCCAGGCATAGCAGGCAGGCGGACAACAAAAGCGCAATTCGCACGGCACAGTCTCCATCGCAAGGTTCGCCGGGCATCATAGCGGATTGGTCGCTATCAGCATCATAGGTGGAGTCAAACCGCCTCACCCCCTAGAATCCCCTCACGATTACAGGAGACGACTTCATGCTGATGGTGATTTCCCCCGCCAAGACCCTCGACTTTGACACCCCACCGGCCACCTCGCGCTTCACCCAGCCGCAGTACCTGGACCATTCCCAGGAGCTGATCGAGCAATTGCGCACCCTCACGCCTGCGCAAATCAGCGAGCTGATGCACGTGTCCGACAAAATCGGCGGCCTCAACGCGGCGCGCTTCGGCAGCTGGACCCCAGCCTTCACGCCCGCCAATGCCAAGCAGGCGCTGCTGGCGTTCAAGGGTGACGTGTACACCGGCCTGAACGCCGACACCCTCAGCGACGACGGCTTCACCTACGCCCAGCAACACCTGCGCATGCTGTCGGGCCTGTACGGCCTGCTGCGCCCGCTGGACCTGATGATGCCGTACCGCCTGGAAATGGGCACCAAGCTGGCCAACGCCCGCGGCAAAGACCTGTACGCGTTCTGGGGCACGCGCCTGAGCGAATGGCTCAATGAAACGTTGGCCGAGCAAGGCGACGACGTGCTGCTCAACCTGGCGTCCAACGAGTACTTCTCGGCGGTCAAGCGCACGGCCCTGAACGCGCGCATCATCAACACCGAGTTCAAGGACCTGAAAAACGGCCAATACAAAATCATCAGTTTCTACGCCAAAAAGGCCCGGGGCATGATGAGCCGGTTTGTGCTCGACGAACGCATCAACGACCCGGCCAAACTCAAGGAGTTTGACGTGCAGGGCTACCGTTTTAACGCGCAACAGTCCACACCGGACAACCTGGTTTTTCTGCGCGACCACGCACCGGAATAACGCAGTACGTCGACAGGCTCTGCACACGTGGAGGTGGGAGCCTGCTCCCACTTCCATCCGCCTTCGCCCCTTGATTCGTCATTTATTTGGCGCCAGAAAACACACGTTTCAATTTTTAACTTTTATTTCACTCGACATCGGTAATTTTTTTTCGTAATGGCACCGCTTTTTTTAACCGTAGTGGCATAAAACTATCTCCCTCCCGCAACTCCCCGTAATGACTCGTTAAAACATACCGTGCTATCACTGTACTACCAGTGCCATCTTTTCTAATATTTCAAGAAATTTCCGGAAACAGGATGAGTGGCCAGGAACTTCGTCTTCTAGCGCCGCTCATACCACCCGTAACGATTTTATCTGTACCTGTAAGCGATAACTTACGTGACGACTTCAACACGTAGCGAAGTTGTCATCTCATGTTTAATTTTGGATTCGCTATCAACTTATTAGTTGATAGCGCCCGACCCGCCGCCAGGACGTTTGCGAACAATGACCACGCGCGGGCCCTTTTGCACAGGTTATCAATACAGACCAAGGCATTGATATTAAAGGCTTTACGTTTGCTTCTTAACCCTGAAGCCGCACTAGCGGGCGCCCCCAGCGGGGGCGTCGGCGACTTTTCAGGGCAAGTACTCATAATAAGGCCACGTTGTGCACACCTTGAGTGCAGTGTTTAAGCACTCCACTTTTTATTTTGCCAGCCCTGAAGTTACCGGCGTTTATTCGCCGCACTTATTTGTGGCTGACCGACGCCTAAAAACATGAACTCCAGCCATCTAATGGCGTGACTAACACAGAGGTAAATGCGATGCGCATCAGCATATTTGGTTTGGGTTACGTGGGTGCAGTCTGTGCCGGTTGCTTGTCTGCCCGCGGCCACGAAGTGGTCGGCGTAGACATCTCCAAGGACAAGATTGACCTGATCAACGCGGGTAAATCGCCGATTGTCGAACCGGGTCTGGGCGAGTTGTTGAGCCAGGGGATTCAAACCGGCCGACTGCGCGGTACGACTAACTTTGCCGAGGCGATCCGCGACACCGACCTGTCGATGATCTGCGTGGGCACGCCCAGCAAGAAAAACGGCGACCTGGAGCTCAACTACATCGAGTCGGTGTGCCGCGAAATCGGTTTTGTGCTGCGCGACAAAGCCACCCGTCACACCATCGTGGTGCGCAGCACCGTGTTGCCGGGCACCGTGGCCAACGTGGTCATCCCGATCCTGGAAGACTGCTCGGGCAAAAAGGCCGGTGTCGACTTTGGCGTCGCGGTCAACCCCGAGTTCCTGCGTGAAAGCACCGCCATCGCCGACTACGACCTGCCGCCCATGACCGTCATCGGTGAATTCGACACGGCCTCCGGCGACGTCCTGCAATCGCTGTACGAAGAACTCGACGCCCCGATCATCCGCAAGGACATCGCCGTGGCCGAGATGATCAAGTACACCTGCAACGTGTGGCACGCCACCAAAGTCACCTTTGCCAACGAGATCGGCAACATCGCCAAGGCCGTGGGCGTGGACGGGCGCGAAGTGATGGAAGTGGTCTGCCAGGACAAGACCCTCAACCTGTCCCAGTACTACATGCGCCCAGGCTTCGCCTTTGGCGGCTCGTGCCTGCCCAAGGACGTACGCGCCCTGACCTACCGCGCAAGCTCGCTGGACGTGGAAGCGCCGCTGCTCAACTCACTGATGCGCAGCAACGAATCCCAGGTGCAAAACGCCTTCGACATCATCAGCGGGCATGACAAACGCAAAGTCGCGCTGCTGGGCCTGAGCTTCAAGGCGGGCACCGACGACCTGCGCGAGAGCCCGCTGGTGGAACTGGCCGAGATGCTGATCGGCAAGGGCTTTGACCTGAGCATCTACGACAGCAACGTCGAATACGCCCGTGTCCACGGCGCCAACAAGGATTACATCGAAGGGAAAATCCCCCACGTGTCGTCCCTGCTCAACGCGGATTTCGACGACGTGATCAACAACTCCGACGTGATCATCCTGGGCAACCGCGACGAGAAATTCCGTGCCCTGGCCCACGACGCACCGCACGGCAAACAAGTGATCGACCTGGTCGGTTTCATGACCAAGGCCACCACGGCCAACGGTCGCGCCGAAGGGATCTGCTGGTAAGGGCAGCGCACGTTCAGAGCGGCAAGCCGCCCGTTGAAGCCGCGCGCTTGCCGCTCGCAGCTCCCCACCACCAAAGGTCACACACATGCAAAGGCTAAACCAAGCGACGGGCTGGCTATTGTTCCTGGGGTTTCTGGCGCTGCTGGCGCTGACCCTGCCCGCCAGTACGTTCGACTCCCAGTCCAAGAATTTTATTTTCCTGATTGGCGCCGTGGGCATCTGGCGCTACTCCATGGGTGCCACGCATTTCATTCGCGGCATGCTGTTTCTCTACGTGGTCTACCCGCACCTGCGGCGCAAAGTGCGCAAGCTGGGCGCATCGGCAGACCCCTCCCACGTGTTTTTGATGGTCACCAGTTTTCGCATCGATGCGCTGACCACCGCACAGGTCTACAGCTCGGTGATCCGCGAAGCCATCGAGTGCGGCTTTCCCACCACGGTGGTCTGCTCGCTGGTGGAAATGTCCGATGAACTGCTGGTGAAAAGCCTGTGGGAACGCCTGAACCCGCCCGAACGCGTCAAGCTGGATTTCGTGCGCATCGCCGGCACCGGCAAGCGCGACGGCCTGGCCTACGGCTTTCGGGCGATCTCCCGTCACCTGCCGGATGACCGCGCGGTGGTAGCCGTGATCGACGGCGACACCGTGCTCGCCGAAGGCGTGGTGCGCAAGACCGTGCCGTGGTTCCAGCTGTTCGGCAATGTCGGCGGGCTGACCACCAACGAGTTCTGCGAAGTGCGCGGCGGCTACATCATGAGCGAGTGGCACAAACTGCGCTTCGCCCAGCGCCACATCAACATGTGCTCCATGGCCCTGTCCAAGCGCGTGCTGACCATGACCGGGCGCATGTCGGTGTTTCGCGCAAGCGTGGTGACCGACCCGGGTTTTATCGCCGACGTGGAAAGCGACTCGCTGCAGCACTGGCGCCTGGGCCGCTTCAAGTTTCTCACCGGCGATGACAAGTCCAGCTGGTTCAGCCTGATGCGCCTGGGCTACGACACCTTCTACGTGCCGGACGCCGCGATCAACACCGTGGAACACCCGCCCGAAAAAAGCTTCATCAAGGCCAGCCGCAAACTGATGTTCCGCTGGTACGGCAACAACCTGCGCCAGAACTCCCGCGCCCTGGGCCTGGGCATACGCCGCCTCGGCCTGTTCACCAGCGTGGTGCTGTTCGACCAGCGCGTGTCCATGTGGACCTCGCTGCTGGGCCTCACCGTGGCCATCATCGCCAGCTTCAAGTACGGCGGCGCGTTCATCCTCGCGTACCTGCTGTGGATCGGCATCACCCGGCTGATCCTCACCCTGTTGCTGTCCTGTTCCGGGCACCGCATCGGCCCGGCTTACCCGCTGATCCTCTACTACAACCAGATCGTCGGCGCGCTGGTGAAAATCTACGTGTTCTTCCGCCTCGATCAACAGTCCTGGACCCGCCAAGACACCAAGCTGACCCGCGACCTCGCCAGTTTTCAACGTTGGTTCAACACCTGGTCGTCCCGGACCATGACCTTCTCCGCCGGCAGCGTTTTCGTGGCCGTGCTGTTGACGATGGTCTGAGCCAGCCACGCCTGAATTAACCAAGGAATTACACCGCCATGAATAGCCCCGTAAACATCAACGTTGTCCACGAATCCGAAGCCCAGCGCCAACACGCCCGGGTAAAAATCCCGGCCAAGCTGCGCTTCTTCGGCACCGACCGCACCCCGCTCGAAGCCCGGGTGCTCGACCTGTCCGCCGGTGGCCTGGCGTTCAACGCAGGCCCGCAGGCGCTGCGCGTCGGCGAGGTGCACAAGGGCCGCTTGCAGTTCGTGATCGACAACCTGGGCCTGGCCATGGACGTGGAACTGCTGATCCGCTCCTACGACCGCCAGAGCGGGCGCACCGGCTGCGAATTCCAGAACCTGGAACCCCAGGACATCGCCACCCTGCGCCACCTGATCACCTCCCATCTGGCCGGTGACATCGTGACCATGGGCGACGTGCTGGCGACCCTGCAACGGGACAACTTCACCAAAAAACGCAAGGTCAAGGACAACGGCAGCGGCATGAGCCCGCTGGGCCGCCTGCGCGCCGTCACCTTCAGCCTCGCCGCTTTTCTGGTAGGCCTGGCCGCCTTCGGGTTTGTCTTCAAGTCGGTGTACGGCATGTACTTTGTCAGCCATGCCCAGGCAGGCCTTGTGAGCGTGCCCGGCATGAACGTGACCATGCCGCGCGACGGCACCGTGCAAAGCCTGATCAAGGGCGACGCGGTCGCCGCCAAAGGCGCGCCGCTGGCCACCTTCAGCACCAGCATGCTCGACGTGCTCAAGGGCCATCTGGACGAAAACCAGCTGCAACCGGCCAAGGTGGAAGAACTGTTCGGCAAGCAAATGACCGGCACCCTGACCTCGCCCTGCGACTGCGTCGTGGCCCAGCAAATGGTTGCTGACGGCCAATACGCCAGCAAGGGTGACGTGATCTTCCAACTGGTGCCACGCGGCAGCCAGGCCAACGTGGAAGCACGCTTTACCTACCGCCAGTTCGCCGACGTACGCCCCGGCACTCGGGTCAGTTTCCAGGTGGCCGATGAAGACCAGGCCCGTACCGGCACCATCGTCAGCAGCACCAGTTTGAACAGCGCCGACCTGTCCTCTGATATCCGCGTGCAGATCAAGCCCGACACCCCGCTGGACAGCGCCTACGCCGGCCGCCCCGTGGAAGTGACCAGCGACCGTGGCCCCTCGCTCAACTGGCTGATCGACAAAGCCATGGCCGCAGGTCTTTAACCATGAGCGCCCTTCGATCCTTGCCGGTTCCGTTGGCGCTGGCCATCGCCCTGGCGGGCTGCGCCGGTCTGCCCGACCAGCGCCTGGCCAACGAGGCCCTCAAGCGCGGTGACACTGCCACCGCGCAGCACAACTATCAGCAGTTGGCCGAACTGGGTTACAGCGACGCCCAAGTGGGCCTCGCCGACATCCAGGTGAGCACCCGCGACCCCGCGCAAATCCAGCAGGCCGAAGCCACGTACCGTGCCGCCGCCGACACCTCCAGCCGCGCCCAGGCGCGCCTGGGCCGGTTGCTGGTGGCCAAGCCCGGCGCCAGCACCGCCGAGCACCACGAGGCGCAAGCCCTGCTGAAAAAAGCCGCGGCCCAGGGCGAAGGCAATACCCTGATCCCGCTGGCCATGCTGTACCTGCAATACCCGCACGACTTCCCGGGCATCGACGCCCAGCAGCAGATCACCCAATGGCGCGCCGCCGGCAACCCGGAAGCGGGCCTGGCGCAAATACTGCTCTACCGCACCCAGGGCACCTACGACCAACACCTGGACGAGGTAGAACGCACCTGCAAGGCGGCGCTCGCCAGCACCGACATCTGCTACGTGGAACTGGCCACCGTCTACCAGAAACGCGGCCAGCCCGACCGCCAGGCCGACCTGCTCAAACAGCTGCAGGCGGGCCAGGCGCGCGGCACCGTCACCGCGCAGCGTGTGGACAGCGTGGCCCGCGTCTTGGCCGACGCCAGCCTGGGCACCCCCGACGAAAAAACCGCCCAGTCGCTGCTGGAAAACATCGCCCCCGGCTACCCGGCGGCCTGGGTGAGCCTGGCGCAATTGCTCTATGACTTCCCGCAACTGGGCGACGTGGACCAGATGATGCAGTACCTGGACAACGGCCGCGCCGCCGACCAGCCCCGCGCCGAACTGCTGCTGGGCAAGCTCTACTACGAGGGCAAATGGGTGCCCGCCGACGCCCAGGCGGCCGAGGCGCATTTTGAAAAGGCGCTGGGCAAGGAAGTCGCCGCCGACTACTACCTGGGCCAGATCTACCGCCGGGGCTACCTGGGCAAGGTCTATTCGCAAAAGGCCCTGGACCACCTGCTGACCGCGGCGCGCAACGGCCAGAACAGTGCCGATTTTGCCCTCGCCCAGCTGTTTTCCCAAGGCAAGGGCACCCGGCCCGACCCGCTCAACGCCTATGTGTTCAGCCAACTGGCCAAGGCGCAGAACACCCCGCAAGCAGAGGAACTGGCTGCCCAGCTGGAAGAGCAATTGCCGCCCGCCCAACGCGCCGAAGGCCAACGCCTGGTGCAACAGGAACTGGCCGCCCGGGGCACCCTGGCCCAAAGCGCGCTGCAACTGCACGCCCTGCAAGAAGAAGACGGCGAGGAATCCCTATGAAGCTCAACCCATTCGTCAAGGCCGGTATCGGCCTGACCTTCGCCTTGCTGTGGTCTTGCCCCACCCTGGCGGCGCTGACCGAACAGAAGAACTTTGGCCTGGAAGTGAAAATCACCGGCCAATCCGAAGACGACCGCGACCTGGGCACCCAGCCCGGCGGTGACGTGAACGGCATCGGCCTGGACCTGCGCCCGTGGGCCTATGGCGAAAGCGGCAACTGGAGCGCCTACGCGATGGGCCAGGCGGTGACCTCCAGCGACATCATCGAAACCGACACCCTGCAACCCAGCGACGACGCCCAGCCGTCGAGCAACGACGACCGCACGCCCAAGAAAAACTACCTGGCCCTGCGTGAGTTCTGGGTGGGTTACAGCGGTTTCACCCCCTACCCCGGCGAGATCCTCAAGTTCGGCCGCCAACGCCTGCGCAATGACGACGGGCAATGGCGCGACACCAACATCGAAGCGCTGAACTGGACCTTCGACACCACCCTGCTCAAGGCCAATGTGGGCGTCGCCGAACGTTTCAGCGAATACCGCACCGACCTCAAGGAACTGTCCCCCACAGACAAGGACCGCCAGCACCTCTACGCCGACGCGTCCTACCAGTGGACCCCGGGCCAGTGGGTGGGCCTTCGCGCCCATCACACCCATGACAACGGCAAGCTCGACTACCCCCAGGCGGGCGTGGCCACCGACCCGTTGGACAAGCGCGAAAACGGCGACCTGACCTGGCTCGGCCTGGAGGCCAACAGCGATGCCTACAACTGGCGCAACACCCACACCGTCAACTACTGGGCCAGCCTCACCGGCATGAACGGCAAGCGCGACACCGTCGACGGCCCCGCCAGCAAACGCAGCGACAACGCCGACGGCTGGGCCACCGACCTGGGCGTGCGCCTGCGCCTGGACCCGCAATGGCAAGTAGGCGCGGCGTATTCGCGCGCCAGCGCCCATTACGAGCAGAACGGTCTGCAGAGCAACCGCTCCAATTGGACCGGTACCCAGTCGCGCGTGCATCGCTTGGGCGAAGCGTTTCGCGGCGAAATGAACAACCTGCAGGCCGCCACGCTGTTCGGCGCCTGGCAGCTGCGCGAGGACTACGACGCCAGCCTTGTGTACCACAAGTTCTGGCGCGTGGACGGCAACAAGCCGGTGGGCAGCAACGGCATCGACGCGGTGCAGAACACCACCGACGACGTCACCGGCGCGATCTTGTCCAGCACCTCCTTGCCGCTGGAAGACGGCAAAAAAGACCTCGGCCAAGAGATGGACCTGGTGGTCACCAAGTACTTCAAGCAAGGCCTGCTGCCGGCCGCGCTGAGCCAGTCGATCGATGAGCCTTCGGCGCTGGTGCGCTTTCGCGGCGGCGTGTTCAAGCCGGGCGATGCCTACGGCAAACAGGTCGATTCGTACATGCACCGCGCCTTTATCGACGTGATCTGGCGATTCTGATGGGAGCCTGCGCAATGAATGCTCAAAGCCTGCTGATGGCCGCCCTCGTCCTGGCCAGCGCCACCGCGTTTGCCGACACACCCGCCAAGGCGCCGACCCTCGCCAAGGAACTGCAACAGGCCAAGACCTACACCATTTCCAGCCCCGATACGGCGCCGCTGGACATGCCCAAGCCGGCCCTGCCGGACGTGTCGGGCTACACGGCGGCGGCCGTGGCCAAGAAAATCGTGCGCACCCGAACCGGCAAGGTCAGCGTACGCCGCATAATGCAGGAAGACGCCTTGAAGGACTTCATCGGCGGCGACAACAAGATGGCCGAATGGGTGGTGCGCCAGCACGGCATCCCCCAGGCGATCTTTATCGATGACGGCTACCTGAACCTCAAGGACCTGCTCAACAAAGTGCCCAAGCAGTACCTGAGCGAAACCGCGCCGGGGGTGTTCCTGGCCAGGCTGCCGATCGTGGTCGGGCGCAAGGGCATCCTGGAAATCGACAAACAGACCCAGGAGTTGCGCCTGTCCCAGGAGGCCGGCTCGTTTCTGATCAACGACGGCCAGCTGTTTGTGCGCGACACCAGGATCACGGGCTGGCGCGAGAAAACCAATGGCCCGGCGACGTTCCAGTCGCCCAAGGAATTTCGCCCGTTCCTGCTGGCCTGGGGCGGCACCCAGACGTACATCGCCAACAGCCAGATGGCCAGTTTCGGCTACGCCAACAGCAAGTCCTACGGGGTGAGTATTTCCCAGTACACGCCCAACATGGCCAAGGTGCTCAAGCGCGCCGAGCCCACCGGCTGGATCGTGGACTCCGAGTTCTCGGACATGTGGTACGGCTTCTACTGCTACGAAACCAGCGGGTTCGTGATCAAGGGCAACACCTACAAAGACAACATCGTCTACGGCATCGACCCCCACGACCGCTCCCACGGCCTGATCATCACGGACAACACCGTGTACGGCACCAAGAAGAAGCACGGCATCATCATTTCCCGGGAAGTGAACGACAGCTTCATCTTCAACAACCGCAGTTTCGACAACCACCTGTCGGGCCTGGTGATCGACCGCAACAGCGTGAACAACCTGGTGGCCGACAACGAGATCTACCGCAACCACACTGACGGCATCACCCTCTACGAGAGCGCCGACAACCTGCTGTGGGGCAACCAGGTAATCGCCAACAAACGCCACGGCATCCGCATCCGCAACAGCGTGAACATTCGCCTGTACGAAAACGTGGCGATGGCCAACGGGCTGACCGGCGTCTACGGCCACATCAAGGACTTGACCGACACCGACCGCGACATCGCCCTGGACCCGTTCGACGCCCAGGTGTCGCTGATCGTGGTCGGCGGGCAACTGGCGGCCAACGGCAGCGGCCCCTTGTCCATCGACTCGCCGTTGAGCATCGAGCTGTATCGCGTGGCGATGCTCGCGCCGACCAAAACCAGCGGGATCAGCTTCGCCGGGATATTGGGCGAGCGCCAGGAAGAGATACTTGACCTGCTGGTGCGCCAGCGCAAAGCCGTGCTGATCGACCCCGTCGAACGCCAGACCCAACTGCAGGACTGAGGATGACCCTTATGCACCCCCACATGATCAAACTGCTCAGCCTCTCGGGTTTGACCCTGGGCCTGCTCGCCGCCAGCCAGGGCGTGCGCGCCGACGCGGTACAGGCCCCGCAGTTCACCGCCCAGCCGTGCTGCAGCCTGTGCCCGGCCGCGTATGACGCCAGGAACTACACCACCCGCTACCAGCAGAACTTCACCACGCTGGTGCAGGCCCAGGGCGACTGGCTGTTTCGCACCCAGGAAGACCTGCGCACCGAGTTCGACACCTCCCCCGCCGGCTACAAACGCATGCAGCAGTTGCACGATGCATTCAAGAGCAAGGGCGTGGAACTGGTGGTGGTCTACCAGCCCACCCGTGGCCTGGTAAACCGCAACAAACTCAACCCGCAGGAAAAAGCCGCGTTCGATTTCGACAAGGCACTGGGCAACTACAAGGCCATGCTCGGCCGCTTCGCCAAGATGGGCTACGTGGTGCCGGACCTGTCGCCGCTCACCGACGAGCAACTGCCGGACGAGTTGCCCGCCCATGACTTTTACTTTCGCGGCGACCAGCACTGGACCCCGTACGGTGCTCAGCGCACGGCAAAAATCGTCGGCGCCAAAGTCCGCCAAATGCCCGAATTCGCCGACATCCCCCAGCGCGAATTCGAGACGAAAAAGTCCGGGCGCATGGGCAAGACCGGCACCCTGCACAACATGGCCGGCCAACTGTGCGGCACCAGCTACGCGATCCAGTACATGGACCAGTTCAGCACCGAGCCCAAAGGCGAGGCGGCCGACGGCGACCTGTTCGGCGACGCGGGCAACCCGCAGATTACCCTGGTGGGCACCAGCCACAGCGGCAAGAACTACAACTTCGCAGGTTTTCTGGAACAGGAAATCGGCGCCGACATCCTCAACGTGGCCTTTCCCGGCGGCGGCCTGGAAGGCTCGATGATCCAGTACCTGGGCAGCGACGAGTTCCAGAAGTCGCCGCCCAAGATCCTTATCTGGGAATTCTCGCCGCTGTATCGCCTCGACCAGGAAACCATCTACCGCCAAATGATGGCGCTGCTGGACAACGGCTGCGAAGGCAAGCCTGCGCAGATGAGCGCTCGCACCGCGCTCAAGCCCGGCAAGAACGAATTGATGGTCAACAGCAAAAACATGGACCTGCGCAACAGCAGCCATCAGGTCGACATCCGCTTCGCCGACCCGTCGGTGAAAACCCTGCAAGCCACCCTCTGGTACATGAACGGGCGCCACGAGGACATCAAGCTCGAAAAACCCGAAACATCCGACACCGACGCTCGTTTCGCCTTTGAACTGCGCACCGACGAAGACTGGGCCTCGCAAAACCTGCTGGCCGTGGAAGTCCAGGGCCCCGAGGCAGGCCAGGCCGCGCAAAAGGTCGAAGCGAAAATTTGCACACGCAATGTGTTCCCGGGCAGCGGTCAGCGCACCGCTTCACTGGGGCAATGAGGGCACCTATGCACAAGCTATTGATCCCCACGTTACTGGGCCTTGCGGTCTGCGCAGGTGCGGCGAACGCCGCCGCGCCGCTGCGCCCGCCCCAGGGCTATTTCGCCCCGGTGGAGGCGTTCAAGACCGGCGACTTCAAGAATGACTGCGACGCCATGCCCGCGCCCTACACCGGCTCGCTGCAATTTCGCAGCAAGTACGAAGGCTCGGACAAGGCCCGCGCCACGCTGAACGTGCAGTCCGAAAAAGCCTTTCGCGACAGCACCGCCGACATCACCAAGCTGGAAAAAGACACCAGCAAACGCGTGATGCAGTTCATGCGCGACGGGCGCCCGGAGCAGCTGACGTGCACCTTGAACTGGCTCACCAGCTGGGCCAAGGCCGATGCGTTGATGTCCAAGGACTTCAACCACACCGGCAAGTCCATGCGCAAATGGGCGCTGGGCAGCATGGCCTCGGCCTATGTGCGCCTGAAGTTTTCCGACTCGCACCCGCTGGCCAGCCACCCGCAGGAAGCGCAGGTGATCGAAGCCTGGTTCAACAAACTGGCCGACCAAGTGGTGAGCGACTGGGACAACCTGCCGCTGGACAAAACCAACAACCATTCCTACTGGGCCGCGTGGTCGGTGATGGCAACGTCCATCGCCACCAACCGCCGCGACCTGTTCGACTGGGCAGTGAAGGAATACAAAGTCGGCGCCAACCAGGTCGACGCCCAGGGCTTCTTGCCCAACGAACTCAAGCGCCAGCAACGGGCGTTGGCGTACCACAACTACGCGTTGCCGCCGCTGTCGATGATCGCAAGCTTCGCGCTGGTCAACGGCGTGGACCTGCGCCAGGAAAACAACAGCGCCCTCAAGCGCCTGGGCGACAAGGTGCTGGCCGGGGTGAAAGACCCGGACCTGTTCGAGCAGAAAAACGGCAAAGAGCAGGACATGAAGGACTTGAAAGAGGCCATGAAATTCGCCTGGCTCGAACCCTTCTGCACCCTCTACACCTGCGCGCCCGACGTGGTGGAGCGCAAGCACGGCATGCAGCCGTTCAAGACGTTCCGCCTGGGCGGCGACCTGACCAAGGTCTACGACCCGGCGCATGAAAAAGGCAACAAAGGTTCCTAAGGGCACCGAACACCCCTGTGGTGGGCAGTGGCCCACCACAAAAAAGTGGCATCGCCCCCTCACGCACATCGTGGGGGGGTTGGGGGGGCTGTAGCCCTTGACTGTTGGTTAAACATGGAGAGATCGGGATGGTTTTCTCGTCCAATGTGTTCCTGTTCCTGTTCTTGCCGATCTTTCTCGGCATGTACTACTTGAGCGGGCAACGCTATCGCAACCTGCTGCTGCTGGTTGCCAGCTACGTGTTCTACGCCTGGTGGCGGGTGGACTTTCTGGCGCTGTTCGCCGCCGTGACCCTGTGGAACTACTGGATCGGCCTCAAGGTGGGCGCCGCCGGTGTGCGCACCCGCCCTGCCCAGCGCTGGCTGCTGCTGGGCGTGGCCGTGGACCTGTGCATCCTGGGCTACTTCAAGTACGCCAACTTCGGCGTCGACAGCATCAATATGATGATGAAGTCGCTGGGCCTGGAGCCGTTCATCCTCACCCACGTGCTGCTGCCCATCGGGATCTCGTTCTACATCTTCGAGTCCATCAGCTACATCATCGACGTGTACCGCGGCGACACCCCGGCCACCCGCAACCTGATCGACTTCGCAGCCTTCGTGGCGATCTTCCCGCACCTGATCGCCGGCCCCGTGCTGCGCTTTCGCGACCTGGCCGAGCAGTTCAACCACCGCACCCACACCCTGGACAAGTTCTCCGAAGGCTGCACGCGGTTCATGCAGGGGTTCATCAAAAAGGTGTTCATCGCCGACACCCTGGCGGTGGTGGCCGACCACTGCTTTGCCCTGCAACACCCCACCACCGGCGATGCCTGGCTGGGCGCGCTGGCGTACACCGCGCAGCTGTATTTCGACTTTTCCGGCTACAGCGACATGGCCATCGGCCTGGGCCTGATGATGGGGTTTCGCTTCATGGAAAACTTCAAGCAACCCTACATCAGCCAGTCGATCACCGAGTTCTGGCGGCGCTGGCACATCAGCCTGTCCACCTGGCTGCGCGACTACCTCTACATCACCCTGGGCGGCAACCGCCAAGGCACGCTGACCACCTACCGCAACCTGTTCTTGACCATGTTACTGGGCGGCCTGTGGCACGGCGCGAACATCACCTACATCGTGTGGGGCGCCTGGCATGGCCTGTGGCTGGCGATTGAAAAAGCCCTCGGCCTGAACACCTCGCCACGGCGCTTCAACCCGATCCGCTGGGCCCTGACGTTCCTGCTGGTGGTGATGGGCTGGGTGATCTTTCGCGCCGAAAACCTGCACGTGGCCGGGCGCATGTACGGCGCGATGTTCAGTTTTGGCGACTGGTCGCTGTCGGAACTCAACCGCGCCAGCCTTACCGGCCTGCAAGTGGCAACGCTGGTGGTGGCCTACGCGACGCTGGCGTTCTTTGGCCTGCAGGCCTTTTACCGCAACCGTCCGGCCACGCAAGACCCGAGCCTGATCAAAGCCGTCCCGGGGGGCGCCCCCGGCAGCCTGCATCAACCGGGTTTCAGCGTGGGCCGCGAAGCGGCCGTGCAACCGGCCTACTGGACCGCCGACTGGCCCCGCTACGCCCTGCGCGCCACGGTGCTGGTGCTGTTCGTGGCGTCGATTTTCAAACTGTCGGCGCAGAGTTTCTCGCCGTTCCTTTACTTCCAGTTCTGAGGGAGCCGACATGACCCGTTCATTCCGCGTGCTCTACATCGCCCTGTTCCTGGCCCTGCTGCTGGTGATGGGCCTGTGGTCGATGCGCAGCTTCTTTGGCTTCTCCACCCCGGCCGAGGCCACCGTGCTCAACGGTCGCTGGACCAAGGTGGTAGAGACGCACTACGACGACCAGTTCCCGATCAAGCGCCTGGGCACCAACCTGTGGGCGGCGCTGGACCTCAAGCTGTTCAACGAAGGTCGCCCCGGCGTAGTGCTGGGCCGCGATCACTGGCTGTACAGCGATGAGGAATTCAACCCCAGCGTCAACGAAGAGCAGAACCTGCAAGGCAACTACGCGCTGGTGGAAGGCGTGCGCCAGACCCTCAAGGCCCACGGTGTGCAACTGGTGATGGCCATCGTGCCCGCCAAAGTGCGCCTGTACCCCGAGCACCTGGGTGACGTGCGCCCGGCGCGCATTCATCAAAACCTGTATCAGGACTTCCACGCCCGCGTGGCCGCCGACCGGATCATCGCCCCCGACCTGCTCGGCCCGCTGCAACAGGCCAAGCTGAACGGCGAGCAAGTGTTCCTGCGCACCGATACCCACTGGACCCCGGACGGCGCCGAGATCGCCGCCCGGCAACTGGCCGACACCATCAGCGCCCAAGCCCCGCTCAGCGGCGCGCCGCAGCGGTTTGTCACTGAGGCGGAAAAAACCGAGCCGCACAAGGGCGATCTGCGCCTGTTCCTGCCGTTGGACCCGCTGTTCGAAAACCTGATGCCGCCCAAGGAGCCGTTGCAAAAACGCGTGACACACCTGGCCCAGGCCGGGGGTGAGGAGGCGCTGTTCGCCGACAGCGAAATACCGGTGGCCCTGGTGGGCACCAGCTACAGCGCCAACCCCAACTGGAACTTCGTGGGCGCGCTCAAGCAGGCGCTGCACAGCGACGTGATCAATTATTCCGAAGACGGCCACGGCCCCATCCTGCCGATGCTCGGCTACCTCAACAGCGACGACTTCAAGCACAACCCGCCCCAAGTGCTGATCTGGGAATTCCCGGAACGTTATCTGCCCGTCAACAACGAAATCGGCGACGCCGACCCGCAGTGGGTCGCGCAGCTCAAACAAGCCGGTGCGCGCCCGCAAAACATGGCAAGCAACACCCCCACATCCGAGACGCCCACCCGGGCGCACAACTGAACGAGAGGTCCTCCCATGACATTCACTAAAACCCTGGCCCTGGCGGCCGGTATCAGCGTGGTTTCGATGTCTGCCCTGGCCGGTGGCGACGCCGCGCTCTACGGCCCCGTGGCCCCCAAAGGCTCAAGCTTCGTGCGGGTGTACAACGCCAGCAGCCAGGAAGTCAGCGCCACCGTCGGCACCACCAACCTGAGCGACATCGCCCCCCTGGCCAGCAGCGACTTCAGCTTCATGCCCGGCGGCGACTACAGCGCCAAGGTCGGCAGCCAGACCACCACGGTCAAGCTTGCGCCCGACCACTACTACACCCTGGTCAACAGCGGCGCGGGCCAGCCGCAGTTGATCGAAGAACCGCCGTTCAAGAACAAGCAGAAATCCTTGGTGCGGGTACAGAACCTCACTGACAGGGCGCTGAGCCTGAAGACCGCCGACGGCAAGACCGACGTGGTCAAGGCCGTGGCCCCCAAAAGCCTGGGCGAGCGCGAGATCAACCCGGTGAAGGTGAGCCTGGCGCTGTATGCCGGCGACACCAAAGTCGGCGATGTAAAACCGGTGGCCCTGGAACGCGGTGAGGCCGCCGTGCTGTACGTCACCGGCTCAGGCACCAGCTTGTCGCCCGTGTGGGTGAAACGGCCGGTGGCGACGCGCTGACCGCGGCGTTCACTTGCAGCCTTGGGCTTCCTAACTTCTCTTTACTGAAGGAACTACTTCATGATTCCAGTCATTCTTTCCGGCGGTAGCGGCTCGCGTCTTTGGCCTTTGTCGCGCAAGCAGTTCCCCAAGCAGTTCCTGGCCCTGACCGGCGAGCACACGCTGTTCCAGCAAACCCTGGAACGCCTGGTGTTTGAAGGCATGGACGCGCCGATTGTGGTCTGTAACAAGGACCACCGGTTCATCGTCAACGAACAGCTGGCGGCGCGCAAACTCGACACCCAGCGCATCCTGATGGAGCCGTTCGGGCGCAACACCGCGCCCGCCGTGGCGTTGACCGCCATGATGCTGGTCAACGAAGGCCGCGACGAGCTGATGCTGGTGCTGCCCGCCGACCATGTGATCGACGATCAAAAAGCCCTGCAACGCGCCCTGGCCCTGGCCACCATCGCGGCCGAACGGGGCGAGATGGTGCTGTTTGGCGTGCCCGCCACCCGCCCCGAAACCGGCTATGGCTACATCAAATCCACCAACGATTCGTTGCTGCCCGAAGGCGTGAGCCGTGTGCAGCAGTTCGTGGAAAAACCCGATGAAAAGCGCGCCGTCGAGTTCGTCAAGCACGGCGGTTATTACTGGAACAGCGGCATGTTCCTGTTCCGCGCCAGCCGCTTCCTGGAGGAGCTGAAAAAACACGACCCGGACATCTACGACACCTGCGTGCTGACCCTGGAGCGCAGCGAGCAGACGCCCGACACCATCACCTTTGACGAAGCCACATTTGCCTGCTGCCCCGACAACTCGATCGACTACTCGGTGATGGAAAAAACCCAACTGGCCTGCGTGGTGCCACTCAGCGCGGGCTGGAGCGATGTGGGCTGCTGGGCGTCGCTGTGGAGCGTCAACGACAAGGACGCCAACGGCAACGTGAGCAAGGGCGACGTGGTGATCCAGGACAGCAAGAACTGCATGATCCACGGCAACGGCAAGCTGGTGTCGGTGATCGGCCTGGAAAACATCGTGGTGGTGGAAACCAAGGACGCGATGATGATTGCCCACAAGGACAAGGTCCAGGGCGTGAAGCAGATGGTCGCCACCCTCAACGAACAGGGCCGCAGCGAAACCCAGAACCACTGCGAGGTGTACCGGCCGTGGGGCTCGTACGACTCGGTGGACATGGGCGGGCGCTTCCAGGTCAAGCACATCTCGGTCAAGCCAGGGGCGTGCCTGTCGCTGCAGATGCACCACCACCGCGCCGAACACTGGATCGTGGTGAGCGGCACGGCCGAGGTCACTTGTGACGAAAATGTGTTTTTGCTCACCGAAAACCAGTCGACCTACATCCCAATCGCGTCGGTGCACCGCCTGCGCAACCCGGGCAAGATCGCGCTGGAAATCATCGAGGTGCAGTCGGGCAGTTATCTGGGTGAAGACGACATCGAACGCTTCGAAGACATCTACGGACGCTCCACGCCGATCGAACGTGGCATTTCGGTGAAAACTATCGCGCAATAAAAGAGTCGTACAAGAAGCCCCCGTCCAGCCGACTGCGTCCCCTATCCGCAGCCGGTTGGGCGGGGGCTTTTTTTGCCTGCCGCCCGCGCGCACCGCAAGGTGGCCAATCCCACCTACGCTGGTAGGATGCTCGTTCCTATTTTGAAGGTGGTCGTCATGTTCTTTGGTGTGTTGCTGATCATCACCTGGTTGATCCTGCTGCTGCGCTACCCGGCCAAAGCCTTGCCGGTGTCGCTCGCGGCGGCGGTCGGCCTGGGCCTGGTGGCGGTGTGGGTGGTGTGGCTGGACAACCGCGAGGCCCAACAACTGGCACGCCTGGAGCTGCGCATCACCTACGCCCCGCAGGAATGCCCGGCCGACCGGCCGCTCAAACTGGTGCTGAACAACGGCAACGACGTGCCGCTGACCGAACTGCGCTGGCGCGTGGCCGCGTATGCCCCGGGCGACACGGTCAACCTGGCCGACAACGTGTACGCCGCCCCCCGCTACCGTGGCCCCGGCGAATTGCAGGCCGGTGCGACCTGGGACGACTGCCTGCCCGCCCCACCGCTGCGCCCGGGCTACCGCGCGCAAACCCTGGAATTTCGCGCCGAACACCTGCAAGGCGGTTTTTCGGACTGACAAAGGATTGATGCATGCCCAACGTACTGATCACCGGCTGCTCCAGCGGCATCGGCCGCGCCCTGGCCGATGCCTTCAAGGCCGCAGGCTACGAAGTGTGGGCCAGCGCCCGCCGCACCCACGACGTCATCGCCCTGACCGAAGCGGGCTTTAACGCGGTACAACTGGACGTCAACGACCCGCTGGCCCTTGAACAACTGGCCGCGCAACTGGGCGAGCTGGACGTTTTAGTCAACAACGCCGGTTACGGCGCCATGGGCCCGCTGCTCGACGGCGGCACCGAGGCCCTGCAACGCCAGTTTGAAACCAACGTGTTCGCCCTCGTCGGCGTGACCCGTGCCCTGTTCCCCGCCCTGCGCCGCCGCAAGGGCCTGGTGGTGAACATCGGCAGCGTCTCGGGCGTGCTAGTCACCCCGTTCGCCGGCGCCTACTGCGCCTCCAAAGCCGCCGTACACGCCATCAGCGATGCGCTGCGCATGGAACTGGCGCCATTCGGCGTGCGGGTGATGGAAGTACAGCCCGGCGCCATCGACACCCACTTTGCCAAAAATGCCGGCGCCCAGGCCGAACGGCTGATCGGCGAACACTCGCCCTGGTGGCCGATGCGCGAAGGCATCCGCGCACGCAGCCAGGCCTCCCAAAACAAACCCACCCCGGCCCACGCCTTTGCCGCCGACGTGCTCAAGGCCGCGCAACACCCCAAGCCCCCCCGCCTGCTGCGCTCGGGCAACGGCAGCCGAGCGCTGCCTTTGCTGGCGGCGCTGCTGCCCAAGGGGGTGTTGGAGTGGGTGTTGAAAAAGCGGTTTGGGCTCCAAAGGATGTTATAAGCCGCGATTAGGCTCACCTACCAAAAATCAGGATGAGTGCCATAATCGCCGCCTGTATCTCGAAACCGACTGGCCCTAAAAGGGTAATGCGATGGAAATCAGAAAAATACGACTGCAAAATGTCGGTCGTTTTAACGACCTTGAAGTCGCCTTTGCCCCCACCCAAACGCACCCGTCGAAGGTCACGGCGTTAATCGGAAACAACGGTTCAGGCAAAACGACATTATTGAAATCGTTGGCGACGTCGTTAAGTTGGTTTGTGGAAAATCTTCGTACGCAGGCTGGTCGCGGTAATGCGATTGATCAAGACCTGATCCACAACGGCGCTGTAACAGCGGCTATTGAAATTGAAATATGCTCGTTAGCGACAAGTGCCCGAGATAACGATGCCAACTTTTCATGGAGCCTGACGAAAACGCTCCAGGGTCGCAAAGTGCTCGCCCGAAGTCATCTTGCACAGGCGCAACGCTTGGCGGACTTTTATAAAGATACGTTGACACTGATTGATGGCAACGTGTCTTTACCCCTGATTGCTTACTACCCCGTAGAACGGTCTGTCCTGAGTATTCCCCTGGTTTCGGCAAAAAAAATCAAAATTGACCAACTCAATGGGTACGATAAATCCTTAAACAGCGGCGTCAATTTCAGTCTTTTTTTTGAATGGTTCCGCGACCGTGAAGATATAGAAAACGAACGTGGCATCTCTTCATTGGCGATGTCAGAACTGTCTAAAAAGCTGGATAAAGATGCAGCGCTCTGGAAGGAAATTGAAGCGGTCAACGCACTGTCTCGCGACATTCAGCTCACCGCTGTGCGCAACGCTATTTCTATGTTTATGCCAGGGTTCAGCAATCTTCGCGTCATACGTCACCCTCATTTGCATATGATGATCGACAAATCAGGGCAGCCTTTTAGCGTCACGCAATTGTCCCAAGGTGAACGATCATTGCTGGCACTCGTCGGCGACATTGCCCGACGTCTCGCCATCCTGAATCCGGCACTCGAAAATCCGCTTCATGGTACGGGCGTCGTGTTGGTGGACGAGATTGATCTGCACCTGCACCCAAAATGGCAACGACGCCTTATCCATCAACTCACCGAAACCTTCCCCAACTGCCAGTTCATCCTGACGACCCACTCCCCGTTGGTCATCAGCGACACCAAGGACGTGCTGTGCTACGTGCTTGACGACGGCGAGTTGCAAGAGCGCAACGGCCTCTATGGATTGGACGCGAACCAAGTACTGCTTGACGTGATGGACACGGATGTACGTAACAGCGAAGTTCAAGCCCGTCTGGACCGTTTGCTGGAGCTACTGCAAGACAAAGAACTGAAAGAAGCCAAGAGGCTCTTTGAAGAACTGTCCGCCGACTTGCCACCTGGCCATATCGAACTGACCAAAGCCGCTCTCCTGATCCGTAAACTGGAGCTGCGCAGTGCGTAAAATTACCAAGACCGATGAACCTGCCGCACTGACTCAATGGAAGCGAAACAACCCTCGGGGCCGGTATGCGGACTTGACCCATGAAGTAAGAGCGCCCATCCGCCAAGCCTGCATTGAAGAACAGCACGGCCTGTGCGCTTATTGCTGCCATGCAATCACATTCGATACCGCTCATAACGAACATGTCGACGCCCAGGACGGTGCTCAACATCGCACCTTGGATTACGCCAACATGGTCGCCAGTTGCAACCATGCCAGACAGTGCGGCAAAGCCCATGGGCATCAGATTCTGCCACTGACCGCGTTGATGGAAGAGTGCGAAACGGAGCTGAAATTCTACCTGTCCGGTCGGGTTGAAGGATTGAGCCCAAGGGCCGTCACTTCCATTCGGGTACTGAACTTGGGTGACTGTCGCGAAAACAACCGAGCGTTATTCAGTGCGCGAAAAGCCATCCTGGACACACTGCTTTTTGAGTACGGCATGGAGGACGATCTTGAGGTAACGGATAGCGATCTGTTGACGGCATTAGTAGAGGACTTAAAACAGCCTGATGCCAACAATCGCCTTAAACCTTGTTCTCCTGTCCTGGTGAATGTCATCAGCCACTTTAACGTCTGATACCGAGTACACACGATGATTGATCACAACGATTTTTTTGAAGCAGTCATCCAGACCCACATCGAGATCGAGCAATGGTTCTCAGGCGTCGCCCCCGAGGGCACGCTGGACACCTTGCTCGCGCGTTTCTCGCCCGCGTTCACGATGATCGCCCCGGCCACCGGCACGCGGGTCAATGCATTTGGCCTCAAGGCGCTGTTTACCCGGCTTGGCGGCCAGCGGCCGGGGCTCAAAATTACCTTGAGCGAGCTGGAGAGTCTTGGCGAAAACCTGGTGACCTACCGTGAATACCAAGTGGACGCCAGCGGCACCCGCACCGACCGGCGCGCCACGGCGGTGTTCGAACGCCAGGCCGACGGTCGCGTGCTGTGGCGCCACCTGCATGAAACCTACTGCCAGGCCTGATGCTGCGGGCACACGCGATTAACCCGGTGGAGGCTGGCGCGGCTGCACTCCCCACGCGCATCACCGGTTTTCGTTGACGATCACCGTGCAGGTGATGCCCGCCGCCAGCAGCACGCCGTCCGGCACTTCATCGATGTGAATCCGCACCGGCACGCGCTGGGCCAGGCGTACCCAGTTGAAGGTTGGGTTCACATCGGCGATCAGTTCGCGGCTTTCGGGGTTGTCGCGGTCGTAAATGCCGCGTGAGATGCTTTCTACGTGCCCCTTGAGCGTCTCGCCGCTCATGAGTTGCAGGTCGGCCTTGTCACCGACTTTGACGTGCGGCAGCTTGGTTTCTTCAAAAAACCCGTAGACCCAGAACGAGTGGCTATCGACCACCGCCATCTTTGCCTCGCCGATGCGCGCGTAGTCGCCACGGTGCACGTTAAGGTTGGTGACGTAGCCGTCCACGGCCGCCAGCACGTGGGTGCGCTTGAGGTTCAGTTCGGCGGCCTCCAGTTGCGCCTGGGCCTGTTGATACTCGGCCAGCGCGACGTCGGCGATGTTACTGGCGTCTTCGCGGCTTTCCTTGGAGATCACCAGCGCATCGAGGTCTGCGCGGCGGCTGGCGTTGACCTTGCGCATCGCCCAGGTGGCCTTGCGCGAGGCCACCAGCGCCTGGGCCTGTTTGACGGCCAGCTGGTAGTGCTCGGGGTCGATCTGCATCAGCAAATCGCCTTTTTTCACCCACTGGTTGTCACGTACCGGCACGTCGACCACCACCCCTGTGACGTCGGCCGCCACGTTGATGACATCGGCACGCACCCGGCCATCGCGGGTCCACGGCGATTGCATGTACTGCACCCATAAAAGGCGGCCGATCCAGATCGCCAGGGCCAGGACCAACAGGGTGGCGAGCAGGCTGAAAAACTTTTTCATCGGGGCATTCTCAACGGTAGACGGTCAGCGCCAGGGCGCCAAAAAGAGCAAAGAACAGGCTCAGGCGCAGCAGCGCCGGGTGCCAGAAAAACCGGTACAGGTCAAAGCCCGCCAGGCAGCGGTCAACGGCCCAGGCCAGCCCCGCCGCCACCAGAAACATCAGGGTCACGGTGGGCATGTACAGGCCATGAAAGGCGATCTCACGCGGCATCGAGGCTTCCTTGGGCCGCCAGCGCGGCCAGTGGCGATTGGGGGTCCAGCAAGGACGTGCGGATAAAGTGCAGGTAGCTTTTCACCCGGCGCAGGGGCGAGGTGTCGAAGTGCGGGGCAACGGGTTCATCGCTGGCCTGCACCTGGTTGATCGCCTGGTCCACCGCTATCAGCGCCCGCGAAAGGTTGCCGGCGCAGGGCTGCCGGAACAGGCGCACCAGCGCACGGCCCATCACGCGGATGGCCTGGCGCCACGGCTGGGACTCGGCGTACGCCGGGTGCATCGGCAGCGCAGCCTGCTCCTTGCGTAACTCAATCACGGCATGACCGACCTGCAGCACCACCAACATCCAGCGCAGCAGGTCGCGCTGCACCTGCGGTTGCCCGGTGGCGAACCCGTAGGCCTGGTGCAGCAGGTCGCGGGTGCGGCTTTCAAAACGCGAGGCCAGGCCCTTGAGGGCGCCGCTGATGGCAAACACCCCTTGCTCACGCACATCCTGCTCCAGGCGGCGCCACAGCCACGGGCTGTTGGGCGGCAGGATAATCGCCCCGGCCGCCGCACACACCAGCATGCCGATGACCATGCCCAGGTAGTCGTTGATAAAGGTGTAAGGGTCATAGACCGTGAGGTTGTCCGGCACCGAGCCAATGCTGAAAAAGATCAACAGCCCCATGCCGACCCCGACGTAGCGGGGCCGCGAGGTCATAAACGCGCCCAACACGATCACCGGGGTGAGCATCAGACACAACAGCGCGAACCCCTCGATATTGGGGAACACGAAGAACATTTCGACAAAGCCCGCGACGGCGCCGATCAACGCACCGCACGCCATCTGGAACGCCATGCGCTTGGGGTTGGACGAGGCCGCCGACAAGCCCACCGTTGCCGCGGCGACCAGGGTCATGGTGGCGCCGCTGGGCCAGGCCGTGGCCACCCAGTAACCGCCGAGCAGCAGCAGGATGAACGCGGCGCGCAACCCGGACGCGGCGCAGGCCAACCAGTTGGTCTTGGGGGTGTAGGGCTCGTTCCAGCGCTCGCGGTCGTGGCGGTGTTCGGCCAGGGACGCGTGGGTCTGCGCGTAGCTGTGCAAATCCTCGGCAAAGCGGTAGAGCAGCTCGAAGGCGGTGTGAAAATCCAACTGCGCGGCGTCGTCGGGCTGGCCTTGCTCAAAGGTGGCGCGCAGGCGGCGGACTTCGGCGGGCAGCGCGTCTTTATAACGGCTCACTTCAATGGCCAGGCGCGCAGCGTCGGGGGTGGTGAGAGCGCGAGCGGAAAAACCGTCGAGCAGCTCGGCCAGGGTGTGCAGCCCGGGTTGGACCGCCGCCTCCACGGTGTCGGCGCCGTCGCGACGCAGGCGTTCAAGCAACTGATGCAGGGCGTTGAAGCGGGTGGTGAGGCTCATGAACTCGCTGTTCATGCGCATCAAGCGGCCATTGCGCCGGCGCATGTGCGGGTCCTCGAACACCACCACGCTGCGCAGCCCTTCCAGCCCCACCGCTTCGGCGATGAAACGCACGTTGCTGCTTTCAAACCCCTCGCGCGGGTGGCGCCAGCGCAGGCCGTCGGTGACAAACCGCGCGAACAGGCCAAAACGCTGGTACAGGGCGTTGCGCATCGCCGCGCTGGCGGTTTGCGGCAGGATCGCGGCGCTGACCAGCGTGGAACACACGCTGCCCAAAGAGATCTCCAACACGCGCCACACCGCCGCCATAAAGGCGCCCTCCGGGTGCGCCAACACCGGCAGGCCGACCATGGCCGCGGTGTAGCCCGCCAACACAAAACCATAGGCGCGAAAGTTGCGGTGACGCGTGGCACCGGCCGTGCACAGGCCCACCCAGATCGCCAGCGCGCCCAAAAACAGCTCGGTGTTTTGCGCGAACAAAGCGATCAACAGCACCATCACCGCCGAGCCCGCCAGCGTGCCGAGAAAGCGGTAGACACTCTTGGCGAACACCTGGCCGCTTTGTGGCTGCATTACGATAAACACGGTGATCATCGCGGTGCGCGGTTGCGGCAACTCCAGGCGCATCGCCAGCCACAGCGTCAGAAACGCCGCGAGCAGCATCTTGAACAGGTACACCCAGGTCACGCCGTCGCTGCGCGCCCATTCAAAAAAGCCACGGCGCCATTCCAGGGAATGCAGCCAGCGCAGCGGTGCAGGCAGGGAAGTCATGGCGGTCTACTCAGTGGTCAAACACGGCGAGCGCCGCCGGGGGTTTGCCCGGCCGCGTCTGCGGGTCGGGCGGTACATCGCTGCCGGCCCCCAGGCCACCGCCCAGGGCGGTCACCAGGTCGGCATGCGCACTCAGGCGCGCCGCCTGCACCTGCTGTTGCACCTGTTGTTGGTGAAACAGCAGGGTCTGGGCGTTGAGCACATTGAGGTAGTCGGTGAGGCCGCGTTGATAGGCGACCATGGCGATGTCGTAGGTGTTTTGCGCCGAGGCCACCGACTGGGCCGCGAAGGTTTGCTGCGTGTCCATGGACGCGCGGCGGATCAATTGGTCGCTGATGCTTTTGAGAGCATTGACCAGGGTCTGGTTGTAGCGGGCGACCGCGATGTCATACCCAGCGCTGGCCTCGCCCAATTGTGCGCGCAGGCGGCCGCCGTCGAAGATCGGCAGGCTCAGGGCCGGGCCTGCGGTGTAGTTGGATTTCTTGCCCGCAAGAAACGTCAGCAGGCCGCCGCCGGTGGCCAGGTAGCCGAGGCTGCCCACCAGGTCGACGTTGGGGTAGAAACCGGCGCGAACCACGTCGATGCCCCGGGCCTGCGCCGCCACTTGCCAACGGCTGGCGACCACATCCGGGCGCTGGCCCAACAGCTCGGCGGGCAGGCGCGACGGCAATGTCAGGGGCGCGCCCAGCGACAGGCTGGGGCGCTGTAACTGCGCGCCCGCCCCCGGCCCTTTGCCCGCCAGCGCCGCCAACTGGTTACGGCTCAGGGCGATGGCTTCGTCCAGGGCATCAAGTTGGCGGTGGGTTTCCGGCAACGGCGCCTGGGCCTGGCTGACCTCCAGATGCGTGCCGATGCCCGCGGCCAGGCGTGTTTGCGTCAGGTCCAGAATCTGCTGTTGCTGGGCCAGGGTGGCGGCGACGATGTCGCGCTGGGCGAAGTGCAGCGACAGCTGAATATAGGCGCGCACCAGGTTGTCTTGTAATTCCAGCCGGGCCTGGCGCATCTGGGCGACGCTCAGGTGGGCCAGGTCCAGCGCCTGTTCGGTGGCGTTGCTTTCACGGCCCCACAGGTCGAGCGCGTAGCTCAGGCCCAGGGTGGCGTTGTTGTCCCAGGTGGTGGTGGTGCCCAACTCGCCCGGGCCGTAGTACTGATCGCCAGACCAGTTGTGGCGCTTGAGGGCGGCATCGGCATTAACCTGCAGCGACTCGGCAGACTCCGCCACCCCGGCCAGTGCCTGCGCCTGGCGCACACGAGCAGCGGCCATGGCCAGGCTCGGGTTGCCTTGCACGGCGTGATCGACCCAGCGGTCGAGCTGGGGGTCGCCATAGGCTCGCCACCACTGGGCGTCGGGCCAATGGGCGTCCCGGGTGGCGGTGTTGATTGACTCATCCGTTGCAAGGGTATTGGCGACGAGCGCCTTGCCTTGGGGGGCAATGCCGCCGGTTCCGATGCACCCGCTGACAGCTAACGATAAGGCCCAAACACTGAGAGTCTTCAGCTCTCTGCTGATGCGACGCGGCACTGCTGCGACTTCCTGAAGGTAGGGGGTGGCGATCGCGGCAATTCTAGGGGCGGGCCCGAATGGCGATAAGATGGCATTCCTGCGAATCTTTGTTACCGTTCGGGCGATAATCGCGGGCGTGGCATCACCGGGCGCTGCAACTTCGTGTCACAATTTGCCATCTCCCCTGAGAGCACCTTAATGGACACCTTGCAAAACATGCGCGCCTTCAGTTGCGTGGCCGAAGCCGGCAGTTTTACCGCCGCCGCCGTGCAACTGGACACCACCACCGCCAACGTCTCGCGCGCCGTCTCAAACCTTGAGGCGCACCTGCAAACCCGCTTGCTCAACCGCACCACTCGCCGTATCGCCCTCACCGAAGCCGGCAAGCGCTACTTGCTGCGGTGCGAGCAGATCCTGGCGTACGTCGAGGAAGCCGAAGCCGAGGCCAGCGACGCCCACGCCCGCCCCGCCGGGCAGCTCAAAGTGCACACCATGACCGGTATCGGCCAGCATTTTGTGATCGACGCCATCGCCCGCTACCGCCGCACCCACCCGGACGTGACCTTCGACCTGACCCTGGCCAACCGCGTGCCCGACCTGCTCGACGAGGGCTACGACGTATCCATCGTGCTCGCCAGCGAACTGCCGGACTCGGGCTTTGTGTCCCAGCGCCTGGGCATCACCTACAGCATCGCGTGCGCCTCACCCGCCTACGTCAAGGCCAACGGCTGCGCCCACCGCCCCAGCGACTTGCTCAACCACGCCTGCCTGCGCCTGGTGAGCCCGGTGGTGCAGTTGGACAAATGGTCGTTCAACGGGCCCGAGGGCCAGGAAAGCGTGGCCATCAACACCTCGCCCTTTTTGGTGAATTCGGCGGACGCGATGAAAACCGCGATCATCAGCGGCATGGGCGTCGGCCTGCTGCCGGTGTACGCGGCCATCGAAGCGCTGCGCAACGGCAGCCTGGTGCGCGTGATGCCCACCTACCGCTCCCAGGAGCTGAACCTGTACGCCATCTACCCCTCGCGTCAGTACCTGGATGCCAAGATCAAGACGTGGGTGGAATACCTGCGCGGCTCGTTGCCCGAGATCCTGGCCACGCACCAGGCCGAATTGGCCGCGTATGAACTGACCGGCGCATTGGGCGCAACCCGCATCGCCAACTGAGCCGGCCGTGGAGCCGGTGTCTGAGGGCGGTGCAATCCCCTGACAATCCCCCCCGGGAATGTTAGCGTGCTCACCATTGTTCCGTAGTCGATGAGCCCGCCCGCCATGAAAAAGACTGTCCTTGCCTTCAGCCGCGTCAACCCGCAGATGATCGAACGCCTGCAACAGGATTTCGACGTCATCGCCCCCAACCCCAAGCTCGGCGATATCAACGCGCAGTTCAACGAAGCCCTGCCGCATGCCCACGGGCTGATCGGGGTGGGGCGCAAGTTGGGCCGGGCGCAGTTGGAAGGCGCGGGCAAGCTAGAGGTGGTGTCCAGTGTGTCGGTGGGCTACGACAACTACGACGTGGCCTACTTCAACGAACGCGGGATCATGCTCACCAACACCCCGGACGTGCTCACCGAAAGCACCGCCGACCTGGCCTTTGCCTTGTTGATGAGCAGCGCGCGCCGGGTGGCCGAGCTGGACGCCTGGACCAAGGCCGGGCAGTGGACGGCCAGCGTCGGCGCGCCGCTGTTTGGCTGTGATGTGCACGGCAAGACCCTGGGCATCGTGGGCATGGGTAACATCGGCGCGGCCGTGGCCCGGCGGGGCCGGTTGGGCTTCAACATGCCGATCCTGTACAGCGGCAACAGCCGCAAGACCGCGCTGGAGCAGGAGTTGGGCGCGCAGTTTCGCAGCCTCGACCAGTTGCTGGCCGAGTCCGATTTTGTCTGCCTGGTGGTGCCGTTGAGCGACAAGACCCGCCACCTCATCAGCCACCGTGAGCTGGCGCTGATGAAGTCCAGCGCCATCTTGATCAACATCGCCCGCGGCCCGGTGGTGGATGAGCCCGCGCTGATCCAGGCCCTGCAAGACCAGCGCATTCGCGGCGCCGGGCTGGACGTGTACGAGCAGGAGCCGTTGGCCCAGTCGCCGCTGTTCCAGTTGAGCAACGCAGTGACCCTGCCGCACATCGGCTCGGCCACCCATGAAACCCGTGAAGCCATGGCCAACCGCGCCCTGGAAAACCTGCGCAGCGCCCTGCTGGGCCAGCGCCCGCGCGACCTGGTGAACCCCCAGGTGTGGAAAGGCTGAGGCCCGCCGACTTTCCAGGCCCAGGCCCTAAAGCCTGGGCCGCCGGGGTCGATAACCCTCTATAGATCGTCCTCCGTGACCCAGAAGGTTTTTATGTCCACCACCCAAGCCCGCGCAGACTCGCTCTCGCTGCTGCTGTTCACGCTGCGCAGCGGCAAGCTGATGGCAATCAACCTGCTCAAGGTCAGTGAAATCATCCCCTGCCCGCCGCTGACCAAGCTGCCGGAGTCGCACCCGCACGTCAAAGGCATCGCCACCCTGCGCGGCACGTCGCTGTCGGTGATCGACCTGAGCCGGGCGCTGGGCGAGCGGCCGCTGGAAGACCCCAACGGCGGCTGCCTGATCGTCACCGATGTGAGCCGCTCCAAGCAGGGCCTGCACGTGCAGGCGGTGAGCAAGATCGTGCACTGCCTGACCACCGACATCCGCCCGCCGCCTTACGGCTCGGGCGGCAACCGGGCCTTTATCACCGGGGTGACCCAGGTGGACGGCACGCTGGTGCAGGTGCTGGACATCGAAAAAGTCATCCACGGCATCGCCCCGGCACCCATCGAGGCGGCGCCCACCGACCTGACCATGGAAGAAGCCGAGGTGCTCGGCAACGCGCGCATCCTGGTGGTGGACGACAGCCAAGTGGCCCTGCAGCAATCGGTGCACACCCTGCGCAACCTGGGCCTTCAATGCCACACCGCCCGCAGCGCCAAAGAGGCCATCGACAGCCTGCTGGAACTGCAAGGCACCGCCGAGCAGATCAACATTGTGGTGTCGGACATCGAGATGTCCGAAATGGACGGCTACGCCCTCACCCGCACCCTGCGCGAAACCCCCGATTTCAAGGACCTGTACGTGCTGCTGCACACCTCGCTGGACAGTGCCATGAACAGCGAAAAAGCCCGCCTGGCCGGGGCCAATGCCGTGCTCACCAAGTTTTCCTCGCCGGACCTGACCCAGTGCCTGCTGGTCGCCGCGCAAACCGTCACCGAGCAGGGTATGTAAACGTTGGCCGAGTATTTCCAACTGCTGCGCCGCGACCTCACCACGCCACTGCCCACGCCCCATTGGCCAGCGGCGGTGCGGCTGGAGCATTACCGCGAGGAGTTGGCCCCGGCGATTCACGCCGTCCTGCGCCACACCCAAGACCAGGGCGGCGGCCGCGTCCCGCCGCTGGCGCAATGGCGCGAGCAGTTTACGAGCGACGCCGAGTTCGACCCCACGCTGTGCCTGGTGGCGAGCAACGCCGAGGGCATCCTGGGGGTGTCGCAATGCTGGACCAGTGCGTTCATCAAAAACCTGGCCGTACACCCCGCCGCCCAGGGGCAGGGGCTTGGCCGGGCGTTGCTGCTGCACACCTTTGCGGTGTTCAAGCAGCGCGGCGAGGCCTTTGTGGACCTCAAGGTGCTGGAGTCCAACACCCGGGCCCGGCGCTTGTATGAAAGCGCCGGCATGACGTTCGTTTTGCGCGGCCCCGCCCCCGCCGACTGAACGCGGTGGCGCGCAACTTGCTTTGCACAGGTCAGGACGGTGGATAGAGGCAAAAACCCGTCACCGTTCATGAGTGCCCTCTGACCTTGCCTGGTGACAGATCCTCCATGACTACCCACTTTTCCTGCGTCGGTTGCGGCAAATGCTGCAACGACCACCATGTGCCCCTCACCCTTGCAGAAGCCCGCCACTGGGCCGCGGACGGCGGTAACGTCATCGTCCTGGTGGAAGCGTTCCTCGCCGATGGCCTGGGGTTGCCCGAGGCACAACGCGAACATGCCGTGCGCCGTTCGGTGGTGGTGCCCAGCGGCAATATCCAGGCGTATGTGGCAATCACCTTTGCCGCTTACAACGCCGGGCCTTGCCGCAATCTTGACGCCGACAACCGCTGCGGCATCTATGAACGCCGCCCGCTGGTGTGCCGCATCTACCCGATGGAAATCAACCCGCACATCCCGCTGAACCAGGCCGCCAAGGACTGCCCGCCCGAATCCTGGGAACAGGGGCCGGCGTTGATCGTGGGCGGGCAATTGATGGACGCCGAACTGGCCGGTTTGATCCAGCAGTCGCGCCAGGCCGACCGTGACGACATCAAGGCCAAGGAAGCGATCTGCGCCCTGCTGGGCATTCGCACCACGGCGCTCAAGGGCGACGGGTTCACCGCTTATCTACCGGACATGGTGGCCTTTGCCCAAGCGATCGACCGTGTCGCCGACCAACCGTTCACGGCCAGTGAGTGGGTGTTTCATGTGTCGGGGCTGGAGATTGCCGAGCAGGTGCTGGACGCGGGCGCGCAACTGGTGACCGAGGCGCCGTCCAATTATGCGTTCATTCCCCTGCGGGCGGCGTGAGCCCAGGCCCGTCCTGGCTCAGGGCGATGCAGTCGATGGCGACCGCGCCTTTGCCCGGCAGGCGGCGCACGCCCTGGACACTGCGGGCCGGCAGGCGGTCGCTGGCGAAGTGACTCAAGTACACGGCGTCGACCTGCGCCAGGTCATCCAGGTCGGTGAGCAACAGCGTGCACCGCACCACCTGGTCCAGTGACGACTGATGCCGCTCCAGGATGTCGCCCAGCATGCTCATCGCCCGTTTCATTTGCGCCACCACGCCGCCCCGCACCGGGCGGCGCTGCTCGTCCAGCCCGAGGATGTCAGAGAGGTACAGCACGTTGCCCACCCTTACCACCTCGGAAAACGGCAGGCCTGAGCCGCCGGGGTAAAACTGTGGCGCGTCAGGGGTGAACGCCCCCGGGGCGGGCTCGTTCAGCAAGTACGGTTGCGCGATCCGCTGGTATTCGCCGTTCTGGCGCAGTTGTTCAAGCGCGCGATTGAGTTCGTCGCGCAGCGCCGGGTCGGATTTGCGCACGGCAATCGCTACACCATCGCCCAGTTGCTCGCCCGAAACAGCGGGGCCGAGGAAGTCGAAACCCTGGCCGTCCACGGTGTCGAGCAGTACTTCGCGGATTTCCAGGGTGCCTTGCAACGTGGCGTCGATGTCACCGGCCACCAGGCTGCGGACCAATTGGTCATTGAGCCAGAAACTCTTGATGATCACCCCCGCCGGTGCCCACTGCGCCAAGGCAAAGGCCTCGCGGTTACTGCCAGCCAGCACGCCCACACGCTGGCCCTTGAGCGAGCGCACGGTGGGAATCAGGCCCGAATGCCGACGGGCCACCAGGCGCGTAGTGAGCGGATAGAGGTCATCGGTAAAGTCGACCCACTGGCGCCGTTGCGGCGTGGGGGCCATGCCCATGATTGCGTCGAAACGTCGGGACTCCAGGGCGGCAACGCTGCCGACAAACACCTGGTCGACCCAGGTGCAGCGCACGTTGAGCTGCATGCACAAGGCGTTGCCCAGCTCGATGTTCAGCCCCACCAGTTGCCCCTGTTCATTGCGGCTTTCGTAAGGCGGGAACTGGGAGGCGATGGCAAAGCGGATTTCACGGCGCATCGGCTCACTGGCAACCGCTGAAGCGAACGCACCGATTAGCGGCAACAACACCCGTGCAACGCAGACCTGTAGCAGAGCCATGCAGACATCCTTTTCCTGAAAAGATCAGCCGCATCACGCCCCTGTGCCAGACCGACCCAGGAGGCGAATGCCGTGCAAGCTTTCAAGAAATGGCCGCCGACCTACAATACGAAAGATCGATGCAGCCTGTAGGTAATGATCGCTATTGCCCGCGAAATTTTACCCGCTCAGCGTTTACCCATCGAACGGCGCGTGCCCGGCGGCGCCATGCCCGGGGTTTTGGTGTGGCCGTTTTTGGCACCGTTTTTGTACCACGGCTGGCCTGCGGTTTTTTCACCGGCCAACTCGCCCGGTTTAAACGGGAACTTGAACGCGGGAATTTGAGCTTTGCCGGTGGGTTCAACACCGTCGGACGTCGCCTGCGCGTCCACTTCAACAGGTTCGACAGGCGGTTGGATCGGGGACGTCATGGGCAACTCCGGCGCGTAAAAGGGTGTAGGGGCGTGAGTATACCCGGGCCGCAAAGCGCAAGCTGCACGCATCGATCGGCAAATAGAGGCATGTGGCCATGCCAAACTGTCGCGGCTGTCAGTTAGGCGTCATGATGCTGACCGGATCACCACGTTATAAAGCAGACTCCCGACATCCAACTTGCAGCGTGCAGCGTAAAACCTGGCGCTGCGCCAACGGCGCTCTTGCATGCACATACAACAAAAACCGGTCTTGATCGTGGGCGTCCTGGTGGTACTGGCCGCAATCGCCTGGGGCGTGACCCGGCCGGCCAAGACCAAGCTCAGTGCCCCCACCGCCATTCCCGTGCGGGTGGTCAGCGTGACCCAACAGGACATCCCGCGCTTTGTCAGCGCGATCGGTTCGGTGCTGTCGTTGCACAGCGTGGTGATCCGTCCACAGGTGGACGGCATTCTCACCCGGCTGCTGGTCAAGGAAGGGCAGTGGGTCAAGGCCGGGGATTTGCTGGCCACCCTCGACGACCGTTCGATCCGCGCCAGCCTCGATCAGGCCAAGGCGCAACTGGGCGAAAACCAGGCGCAGTTGCAAGTCGCGCAGGTCAACCTCAAGCGCTACAAGGAACTGAGCGTGGACGATGGGGTGTCCAAGCAGACCTACGACCAGCAACAGGCACTGGTCAACCAGCTCAAGGCCACAGCCCAAGGCAACCAGGCCGCGATTGACTCGGCTCAGGTGCAGCTTTCCTACACGCAGATTCACTCCCCGGTCAGCGGTCGCGTAGGGATTCGCACGGTGGATGAAGGCAACTTCCTGCGCGCCAGCGACAGCCAAGGCCTGTTCTCCGTGACCCAGATCGACCCGATTGCCGTGGAGTTTTCCCTGCCGCAACACATGTTGCCGACCTTGCAACGCCTGATCGCCGCGCCGCAACCGGCCGATGTCAACGCCTACCTGGGCGCCGACACCGACGGCCAGACCGGTGACTTGCTAGGCGAAGGCCACCTGAGCCTGATCGACAACCAGATCAGCGGCACCACCGGCACCCTGCGGGCCAAGGCCGAATTCAGCAACGCGGCGCAAAAGCTCTGGCCCGGCCAATTGGTGACGGTGAAGATCCAGACCGCCCTCGACAAAAACGCCCTGGTCGTACCGCCCACCGTGGTCCAGCGCGGCCTGGACTCGCACTTTGTGTACCGGGTCAACGGCGACAAGGTCGAGATCGTGCCCGTGCAGGTGGTGTATCAGGACAGTGACCTGAACATCCTCAAGGGCGTGCAGGCCGGTGATGTGCTGGTGAGCGACGGCCAGTCGCGGCTCAAGGCCGGCGCCCAGGTGCAGGTGCTCAAGGAGCCACCGCAAGCGGTGCAGACCGTTGATGCGAAGGTGCAGCCATGACGGGCGGCAGTCGTTCACCGTCGGCCTGGTGCGTGGACCACCCGGTCGCCACCCTGTTGCTGACATTCGCCCTGGTGCTGCTCGGGCTGATTGCCTTCCCGCGGTTGCCGGTTGCCCCACTGCCAGAAGCGGAGTTTCCGACGATCCAGGTAACGGCCACCCTGCCCGGCGCTAGCCCCGACACCATGGCCTCCTCGGTCGCGACGCCCCTGGAAGTGCAATTCAGCGCCATCCCGGGCATGACCCAAATGACCTCCAGCAGTGCCTTGGGCTCAAGCCTGCTGACCCTGCAATTTACCCTCAACAAAAGCATCGACACCGCCGCGCAAGAAGTGCAGGCGGCGATCAACACCGCCGCCGGCAAGTTGCCCAAGGACATGCCGAGCCTGCCGACCTGGCGCAAGGTCAACCCGGCGGACAGCCCGGTGCTGATCCTCAGCGTCAACTCCAGCAACATGCCCGGCACCGAACTGAGTGACTACGTGGAAACCCTGCTGGCGCGGCAGATCAGCCAGATCGACGGCGTGGGCCAGATCAACATCACCGGCCAGCAGCGCCCGGCGATCCGCGTGCAGGCCTCGCCCGACCGCCTCGCCGCCATCGGCCTGACCTTGGCCGACGTGCGCGTGGCCATCCAGCAGTCGAGCCTGAACCTGGCCAAGGGTGCGCTGTATGGCCAGAACAGCGTCTCGACGCTGGCCACCAACGACCAGTTGTTTCACCCCGACGAATACGGCGACCTGATTGTGTCCTACAAGGACGGCGCCCCCGTTCAACTGCGCGATGTGGCCAAGGTGGTCAACGGTTCGGAAAACGCCTACGTGCAGGCCTGGTCCGGCGACACGCCGGGGGTCAACCTGGTGATTTCCCGTCAGCCCGGTGCCAACATCGTGGAGACGGTGGACCGCATCCAGGCCGAGTTGCCGCGCCTGGAAGCCATGTTGCCGGCCTCGGTGAAAGTCAGCGTGCTGACCGACCGCACCAAGACCATTCGCGCGTCCCTGCATGAAGTGGAAGTGACGCTGCTGATCGCCGTGTTGCTGGTGGTGGCGGTGATGGCGCTGTTCCTGCGCCAGTTGTCGGCGACGATGATTGTGTCCAGCGTGCTCGGCGTGTCGCTGATCGCCAGTTTTGCGCTGATGTACGTGATGGGGTTCAGCCTGAACAACCTGACCCTGGTGGCGATCGTGATCGCCGTGGGGTTTGTGGTGGACGACGCCATCGTGGTGGTGGAAAACATCCACCGCCACCTGGAAACCGGCATGGGCATGCGCGAGGCGGCCATCAAGGGGTCGGGCGAGATCGGTTTTACCGTGGTGTCCATCAGCTTCTCGCTGGTGGCGGCGTTTATCCCGCTGCTGTTCATGGGCGGCGTGGTCGGGCGGTTGTTTAAAGAGTTTGCGTTGACGGCGACCTCGACCATCCTGATTTCGGTGGTGGTTTCGCTCACCCTGGCCCCCACCCTGGCGGCGCTGTTCATGCGCGCGCCCAAGCACCATGACCACGACAAGCCGGGCTTCAGCGAACGCCTGCTGGCCGGTTATGCGCGCAACCTGCGCCGTGCCCTGGCCCACCAACGCACCATGGCGGCGATCTTTATCGTGACGCTGGCGCTGGCGGTGGTCGGCTACGTGTTTATCCCCAAGGGGTTCTTTCCGGTGCAAGACACCGGCTTTGTGCTGGGCACCAGCGAGGCGTCGGCCGATGTGTCGTTCCCCGACATGGTCGCCAAGCACAAGGCGCTGGCCGAGATCGTCAAGGACGACCCGGCCGTGGAAAGTTTTTCCCATTCGGTGGGCGTGACCGGCAGCAACCAGACCATCGCCAACGGGCGCTTCTGGATTGCCTTGAAAGACCGTGGCGATCGCGACGTGTCCGCCAGCCAGTTCATCGACCGCATCCGGCCCAAACTGGCCAAGGTGCCGGGCATCGTCTTGTACCTGCGCGCCGGGCAAGACATCAACTTGAGCTCCGGCCCCAGCCGCGCCCAATACCAATATGTGCTCAAGAGCAACGACGGGCCGACGCTGAACCTCTGGACCCAGCGCCTCACCGAGAAACTGCGGGCCAACCCTGCGTTTCGCGACCTGTCCAACGACCTGCAACTGGGCGGCAGCATCACCCACATCAGCATCGACCGCCAGGCCGCCGCGCGTTTCGGCCTGAGTGCCACCGATGTCGACCAGGCGTTGTATGACGCGTTCGGCCAGCGCCAGATCAACGAGTTCCAGACCGAGATCAACCAGTACCAGGTGGTGCTGGAGCTGGACACGCGGCAGCGGGGCAAGGCCGAAAGCCTGAATTATTTCTACCTGCGCTCCCCCCTGACCAACGAAATGGTGCCGCTGTCGGCGGTGGCCAAGGTCGATCCGCCCTCGGTCGGGCCGTTGTCCATCAGCCATGACGGCATGTTCCCGGCCGCCAACCTGTCGTTCAACCTGGCGCCCGGCGTGGCGCTGGGCGATGCGGTGATCATGCTCAACCAGGCCAAGAACGAGATCGGCATGCCGACCACCATCATCGGCAACTTCCAGGGCGCGGCGCAGGCGTTCCAGAGTTCGCTGGCCAGCCAGCCCTGGCTGATCCTCGCGGCGCTGGTGGCGGTCTACATTATTCTGGGTGTGCTGTACGAAAGCTTCGTGCACCCGCTGACGATTATTTCCACCTTGCCGTCAGCCGGGCTCGGGGCGCTGATCCTGCTGTGGCTGTTGGGGCAGGACTTTTCGATCATGGCGCTGATCGGGCTGGTGCTGCTGATCGGTATCGTGAAGAAAAACGGCATCCTGATGATCGACTTTGCGCTGGAAGCCCAGCGTGTGCGGGGCCTGTCGCCCGAGGACGCCATTTATGAGGCCTGCGTGACGCGGTTCCGGCCCATTATCATGACCACCCTCGCCGCCCTGCTCGGCGCCGTACCGCTGATGCTCGGCGCAGGCCCCGGCGCAGAAATGCGCCAGCCATTGGGCATCGCGGTGGTCGGCGGGTTGCTGGTGAGCCAGGCGCTGACGCTGTTTACGACGCCGGTCATATACTTGTACCTCGAGAAGTTTTTCCACAGACCCAAGCCGGCGCTTGAGCCTGCGACTACACACTGAGGCGGGTCATGCGCGTTCTGATTATTGAAGACGAAGAAAAAACGGCCGATTACCTGCACCGGGGCCTGACCGAGCAGGGTTACAACGTCGACGTCGCCCGTGAAGGGGTCGAAGGCTTGCACCTGGCGCTGGAGAACGATTACGCGGTGATCGTGCTCGACGTGATGCTGCCCGGCCTTGACGGCTTTGGCGTGCTGCGCGCACTGAGGGCGCGCAAGCAGACGCCGGTGATCATGCTCACCGCCCGCGAACGTGTCGAAGACCGCATCCGCGGCCTGCGCGAGGGCGCCGACGATTACCTGGGCAAACCGTTTTCCTTCCTTGAGCTGGTGGCGCGCCTGCAAGCGCTGACCCGGCGCAGCGGCGGCCATGAGCCGGTGCAGGTGACCATCGCCGACCTGTGGATCGACCTGATCAGCCGCAAGGCCAGCCGCAACGGCGTGCGCCTGGATCTTACCGCCAAGGAGTTCTCGCTGCTCAGCGTGCTGGCGCGGCGCCAGGGCGAGATCCTGTCGAAAACCTCGATTGCCGAAATGGTCTGGGACATCAATTTCGACAGCGACGCCAACGTGGTCGAAGTCGCGATCAAGCGCCTGCGGGCCAAGCTCGACGGGCCGTTCGACACCAAGCTGTTGCACACCATTCGCGGCATGGGCTACGTGCTGGAGAACCGCAGTGTCGAGTAATTCCATCGCCCTGCGCCTGAGCGGCATGTTCACGCTGGTGGCGCTGCTGGTGTTCCTGCTGATCGGCGGCGCGTTGTACCGGCAGGTGGAACATGGCCTGGACGTGCTGCCGGGCGCGGAGCTGGACGCGCGCTACAGCGTGCTGGAGTCATCGGTGAACCGCTTTGGCACGCAGGACCACTGGGTGAAAATCGCCGCCAAACTCAAGCTGCTGAGCGAAGAAGACAAGCGCATCCGCTTTTGGGTGGTCAGCGATGACCCGACCTACGAATACGGCAACCCGGACCCGCTGATCCGCGCCTTCGCCACGGGCCCCACCGGCAAGCGCGACTTGCGCCTGCCCGGCTATGACTTCCCCTTTAAAGTGCTGCTGACCCAGTTTCCCGCCAAGGACCAACGCCCGCCGCTGCGCTTCATGATCGCCATCGACACCGAAAATTTCCGCCACACCCAGCATCAATTGTTGATGGCATTGATTGGCCTGGCGTTTTTGGGCGTGGCGCTGGCGTCGGTGCTGGGGTTCTGGGTGGCGCGTATCGGCCTCAAGCCGTTGATCAAACTGTCGGACGAAGCGCAAAAACTGGCACCGCCCAAGCTCTCCGGCCGCCTGCAACTGTCGCCGTTGCCGCCGGAGCTCAAGCAGTTCGTCAACTCGTTCAACTCAACGCTTGAGCGCGTGGAACAGGCCTACTCGCGCCTGGAGTCGTTCAACGCCGATGTGGCCCACGAGCTGCGCTCGCCGCTGACCAACCTGATCGGCCAGACCCAGGTCGCGCTGACGCGTGGGCGTTCGGCGGAGCATTATTTCGAGGTGCTGCAATCCAACCTCGAAGAGCTGGAACGGCTGCGCTCGATCATCAATGACATGCTGTTTCTGGCCAGCGCCGACCAGGGCAGCAAGGCGACCAAACTGACGCAAAGCTCGTTGGCCGACGAAGTGGCCACCACCCTGGATTACCTGGACTTTATTTTTGAAGACGCCCAGGTCCAGGTGCAGGTGCACGGCGATGCCCATGTGCAGATCGAAAAAGCCCATATGCGCCGGGCGCTGATCAACCTGTTGAGCAATGCGGTGCAGCACACGGCGGCAGGGTCGGTGATCGACGTGAGCATACAAACCCGGGAGCATCAGGTGGAAATCGCGGTGACCAACCCCGGGGAGGCGATTGCCAGCGAGCACCTGCCGCGCCTGTTCGAGCGCTTCTACCGGGTGGACGCATCGCGCAGCAACAGCGGCGCCAACCACGGGCTGGGCCTGGCGATTGTGAAGGCGATCGCCTTGATGCACGGCGGCGATGTGTTCGTGCGCAGCGAACAGGGCGGCAATACCTTCGGCATTACGCTTCCGGTGTAGCCCTTCCCCACGCCCTCCACCCGAGCGACTGTTGCGCCCCAGGCAACAGTTATTATCTTGTTACACTCTATATCCGCCCGCTCAGCTGCGTTAATTTGTCGCATCGATGAGCCGCGCGGTATCCCAAGCGCGCTGCCCGCCTGTTTCCCTCGACTTATTTCCAGGGCTCTACACTGGGAATCTGTTCAAAGCCGCTGACTTCAGCGGCTTTTTTTTGCGCCCAAAAACCCCGGTGCGCCAGGCTGAAAAAACCGCTGGTCGGCACGCGCGCATTGCTTGCGTTTGGCGCAACGATTGCCCCTTCCCCCAAGCCTCTGCGCCGCGTGTTTTCAAGCGTTGCCGGGGGTGCGCCGACCCCGAAATGCTTTTTCCTACTTAAAGATCCCTCAGGTTTACAGGAAGCGTCTGGCATCGATTTTTTGGCCGCTTTGTTAGCGTGCCCTGCCATCAGCGCTCATCCCTTACAGGCCGCGCTGCTATTTCCTTCCTCGGCGCAAGGACACGCTTATGTTCGAACCGGCCAATACTGTGCGCTTCGCGTTACTCATTCCGTCTGTTCGCCACGACTTTCAGGTGTTGAGTTTCAAGGGCACCGAAAGGATCAGTGGCCTGTATGCGATCTGCATCACGCTGGTCAGCGAGTCTGCTGCCGTGGACCTGGAAAGCCTGCTGAGCCAGCCGGCGTTTCTGCAGTTCGGCCCCGCAGGCGAGGGTATCCACGGGCACATCGAAGAGGTGTGCGTGGGCGAGTCCGGCACGCGCCTGACCCGCTATCACCTGAAACTGGTGCCCTTCCTGCACTATTTGAAGTTCAGCCGCGACCAGCGGATTTTCCAACATTTGACCTCGCCCCAGATCATCGCCCTCGTGCTCAAGCGCCACGGGATCCAGAGCGATGCCTACCGCTTTCATGTGGGCGCCCGCCCCGAGCGCGAGTACTGCACGCAGTACGCAGAGAGTGATTTGGCGTTTATCCAGCGGCTGTGCAGCGAAGACGGGATCGCTTGGCATCACCAGCACAGCGCCGAGCGTCATTTATTGGTGTTCACCGACGACCAGACGTTTTTCCCGACGCTGGGCCAAACGCCCTACCGGCCCGGCAGCGGCCTGGTCGAGCAGGAGCCGGTCGTGCATCGGTTCGCCATGACCTTCAGCACGCGCACCAGCAGCACCACGCGCCGAGGTTACGACCTGAAGCGGCCGCGCCTGCGCCAGGAAAGCCGGTTCAGCGCCGACTTTCAGCCTGCGCTTGAGGACTACCGCTACCCGCTGCGCATCGAAAACGAGCAACACGGCAGGCAACTGGCCCGCCAGGCCCTTGAGCGCCATCGCGCCGACTATCAATTAGCCAAGGGCAAAAGCACGCAGACGCTGTTGCGCAGCGGGCACTTTTTTCACCTGACCGATCACCCGCGTGAGCCCTGCAACGATTTGTGGCTATTGCTCAAGGTCAAGCATGAAGGCAAGCAACCCCAGGTGCTCGAAGAAGCCATGCCCCACGCCAGGAGCGGGTTCACCCAGGGTTACCGCAACCGCTTCAGCGCCACGCCGTGGGACGTGACTTACCGGCCTCCTCAGGTGGCGCGCAAAACGGCATGGGCGAGTCAGACCGCCCGCGTGACCGGGCCCGCCGGGGAGGAAATCTTCTGTGATGAGTGGGGCCGCGTAAAGGTCGAGTTTCATTGGGACCGCGCCGGGCTTGGCAACGAGCGCAGCAGTTGCTGGCTGCGGGTGTCATCCGGCTGGGCCGGGGATGGATTCGGCGCGGTCACCGTCCCGCGTGTCGGCATGGAAGTGGTGGTGACCTACCTCGAAGGCGATCCCGACCAGCCATTGATCACCGGCTGCGTGGCCAACCAGTCCACCTTGCCGCCCTACCCCTTGCCTGCCCACAAGACCAGGACCGTGCTGCGCAGCCAGAGCTCACCGGCCAATGGTGGCTACAGCGAGCTGTCGATCGAGGACCGTGCCGGGCAGGAGAAAATCTACCTGCGGGCCCAACGCGACCTGCAACAGCAGGTCGGGAATGACAGCCACCTGGACGTCGGCAACGACCGCCGGGCGATCATCAACGGCGACGACGCCACATACGTCACCCGCAGCAGCCACACCCGCGCCGGCCAGACGCTGGTGGCCGAAGCGGGGCAGCAAGTGCACCTCAAGGCCGGGGCCCACATCGTCATAGAGGCCGGTGCCAGCATCACCCTGAAAGGGGGCAGCGAGCACCTGGTGATCGGCCCGGGCGGGATTTTCAGCAGCACCACGATCGAACTCGGCGGCGCGCCCAGCCCCCACCAGACCCACCCAGCCTCCCCGCTCCCGGCGCCCGCGCAACGGGCTCTGATGCAGGCGAGCAAAGCCCTGGTGCCCGACTTCTGCCCGATCTGCGAGGCCTGTGAAAACGGCCTTTGCCTACCTCAAGGAACCTCAACATGACGCCAACCGTTGCCCGGCAATGGGTCACCGACCAGCTCAGACTCGACCATTGCCTATGCCTGATCCTGGACGCCCTGCAGGAACCCGACGCACGCCGTGCCCTGCTGAGCGAGGGCCAGCCCGACACCTACCGCAGCGTGTACAGCGAAACACCGGCGGCAAGCCTTGAGGACGTGGGACCGTTGATCTTTCTGATCAGCAGCGCGGCCAACCCACACCTGCACGAACTGCTCGAGCACCCCGCACGCAACTGGGGCTGGCTGGCCAGCATCCACCGAGGCCAGTTGGCGGCGCTCACGGCGCATTGGCGCGACCGCGTGTTAAGCGGCGAGCGCCCTGACCAGGCGCTGTACCGGTTTCACGATAACCGCGTACTTGCACGCGCCCTGGCCTACCTGCCTGAAACCGCACGGGCGGCGTACCTGGGGCCGGCGATCAGCGTGTGTTACTGGCACGACGATACCTGGCACACCGCCGACAACCCCGCGCCCGGCCAGTACCCCCTGCCCGCCGAGCCACCGTGGCTGCACGTGCCCCTGCCCGAAGACCGGGCGCTGGCGGTGCTGCACCGCAATATCTACCGCTACCTGTGGGCAGAACACAGCGACGCCCTGCGACGACTCGGCCAGCACCAGGACCCCAGTGCCTGGCTGACCGAACACCTTTTACTGGCCCGGCAATGGGGATGGCACACCCCTCAGCAACTGCACTTTCTGGTGATCAACCGACTTTATGACGTCGACCACGTTCGCGTCCGACGCTGGCTGCCCGATCACGGTGAAACAGCCGACGCCCATTACCAACGAATTTTTAATGAGGTGCAATTTTGGTCGCAGGGGTCCACCACATGAACAACCGATGGCGAGTGCTCGTGACGCTTTTAATGGGCTGGACGGTATCAGGGTGCTCAAGCTGGCAAACCGAGTACGTCACGCTTCAAACCCAGATACCCGACAACTTCACGGTGACGCCGGTGGTGTATTACGAATCGGCCTCCGATAAACCGTGTTGGGACCGTAGAGCGGTCTTGGGCGAACCTGTAAAGGCCTATAAGCCCTTTGAATACAAATTGCCGCTGACAGAGTTTGTGAGCGGGTGCTCCATGCGTTTGAAAAGCGTGGTTCTTCATATAGAAGGGCAATGGGACAAGCGTGAATTGGACATGAGTTTGCAACGCGCAGGCTTATCCATAAAAGACCGGTTACCCGCGACCACCGAGGCGCTTTCCGAGCCCAGCCCGATGATATTTCAAGGCCAGTGCCGCTGGTACTTCCGCACCAAAGGCCCCAGACGGTTTATCAGAAAAATCCTGGAATGCCGCAAGCTGGATGAAAAGGGCGTAGAACAAAAAAGTTTGCCCGGTGGAAGCCTGCAACGGGATCAACTTGCGGGGAAAACAGTGACATTCAAATTGACGGTAGCCGATGAGGAACTGCCTTACTTTGGGCCTTACTGGATTAACACCGCCAAGGGCTGGAAACCTTGCAAAGGTAATTGGGGGCGTGACATGGAAGAGCTTTGTATCACACCGCCACAATTCAAAACTTTTAAAATGCCCGATGGGCGCGACTGCACGGTTTATCCGAATTGCACTGAATAAGGATAGGCGTAATGAACCAGCCTACAAACATTCGCCAAGTGAAAGTGCGTGCTCTACGTGCCATAGCTGTTTTTACCAGCCTGCTGCTATCGAGCTGCTCGATGATGCAAACAGATAACTTTACGTTTCAAGCTGAATTACCAGATGATTTTCTTGTTACGCCAGTGGCGTATTACGAATCGCTGACCGAAAAGAAATGCACTATCAAGAAAGAGATTCAAGGCAGCCAATTGGAGGACTCAAAAAAAGAAGTGTTCAAGGTCCCACTGTCAGACACGACACGCGGATGCAAAATGACGTTAAAAAGCGTTTTTTGGCAAATAGAAGGAAAATGGGGACCGCGAGACATCGATATTGGCTTTCAACGATCCGGCTTAACGATACGTGATGTACCTTCTGAAACGACCCGCGTATTTCCTGCCAGTGGCCCTCTGGTCTTTCAAGGCCAGTGCAAGTGGTACTTTCGCACGGCGGGGCCCTATCGCTATATCGTAAAAATCCTCGAATGCCGCGGCTTGGATGCAGATGGCATCGTGGAAAAGAGCCTGCCGGGTGGGTCGATACCACGCGATCAATTGCCGGGAAAGACGGTGGTATTGAACTTAAGGATGGCCGAGGAGGAAGCGCCTTACTATGGCCCGTATTGGATTAAAACAGACAAGGGCTGGAAACCTTGCAAAGGTAATTGGGAAACCAACAATGAGGAACGCTGCGTAACGCCGCCTCAATTCAGAGATTTCAAAATGCCCGACGGGCGTAATTGCACTGTTTATCCAAATTGCACTGAATAAGGACATGCGCAATGAACCAACCTAAAAACATTCGCCAGGTTAAAGTACGTGCTCTACGTGCCATAGCTGCTTTTACCAGCCTGCTGCTATCGGGCTGTTCGATGATGCAAACAGATAACTTTACGTTTCAGGCTGAATTACCGGATGATTTTTTTGTTACACCAGTGGCGTATTACGAGTCGCTGACAGAGAAAAAATGCACTATCAAGAAAGAGATTCAGAGCAGTCAGTTAAAAGACTCAAAAAAAGAGGTGTTCAAACTTCCCCTATCAGACACCACGCGCGGCTGCAAAATGACACTGAAAAGCGTTCTTTTGCAAATAGAGGGAAAATGGGGAAAGCAAGAGCTTGATATGGATTTGCAGAGGGCCAGCTTAACGATACGCGATGTTCCTACTGAAACGACTCGCTTATTTCCAGCCAGCGGCCCTCTTATTTTTCAAGGGCAGTGCAAATGGTACTTCCGCACAATGGGGCCCTATCGCTATATCGTAAAAATCCTCGAATGCCGCGGCGTGGATGCAGATGGCATCGTGGAAAAGAGCCTGCCGGGTGGGTCGATACCGCGCGATCAATTGCCGGGAAAGACGGTGGTATTGAAATTAAGGATGGCCGAGGAGGAAGAGCCTTACTTTGGCCCGTACTGGATTAAAACAGACAAGGGTTGGAAACCTTGCAAAGGTAATTGGGGGAGAGATATCGAGGAGCGCTGTGTTACGCCACCTCAGTTCAAAAATTTTAAAATGCCCGACGGGCGCGATTGCACTGTTTATCCAAACTGCACTGAATGAGGAGATGGACAATGTATTCATATAAACTCTTGGATGATCGGGAAAAACTGGCATTCCGCGATAACATACTCGCCTGCCCGCTAAAAGGTCATTGGTTAAGCTTTCAATTGGTAGACGAGTTCGGGGATGGGAAGCCCTACGCAGGGCTGCGCTATATCATTGAGGACAGTGCCCAACAACAATACAGCGGCAGCCTGGATGCACAAGGGGTTGGAAAACTTGAAAACTGCCACCGAGGGCCCGTCGTCTTAACACTTACAAATGCTTACTCAAGCGGAGACGAATTTTACGCGGACCTTATGCTTCGCAAATCGTACCAGCTCCCCTTGACCGAACTGCAAGTGCGCGCGGAGGAAACCCGCTTTTTCCATAAGGATGGAGCCCGCATTGAACACAATCCGGCAAATAAAGGAGATGCTGAATTCATTCAGGTCGAAGTACGCGACCTGGTAAAACATGGCGCGCATTTGCCGCCTGTTGTAAATCGCCGGTATCCTCCTAACGAAATGCTGATCAAAGCAATCAGCGAACTGGGGTTTACTCCCGCCCCAACGGAGCTGTTCGGTGTGGGGTTGATGCCTAACCGGCACACGGTGCTGGAGGTTAGGCCAATGAGGGCGTTCAGGCCGCTGTTATCGACGGACAATACCTTCAGCGCCTTGAACCTCTATCAACTCGCAGTCATGGCCAACTTGAGCTATTCGGATTTTGGTCAAAGCCCTGATAAAAACCCTGTGGACTGCGTTAGTTTCCCACTGGAACCCAGCGTTGGAAATTTCTTTGGTGAGGCGCTTTCAAACTACCGGGAACAATGGAAGGTAGACACCGCCCAATCGTCCGTCACCCGCTACTATCCGTTGCACGAGGAGGTTCCCTATTCAAAACGTTTTGAAGTACTGCCTTTTGATCCAACACTCTACGAGCAAAACAAGCCTGGCGAAACTCAAGAGCATCCTGCAAATCTGCATTTTTTTGATGACACTCAAAAAAAATTGTTCAACGGGAAAAGCACGCAAGCTTTTATCACCCATCACGACGAAATAATATTAATCGCGATTCGTGGAACGTTGGAATTAGCAGACTGGTGGAGAGACGCGGATGCCGAACAAGTTTCATTTGAAGAAGGAATTGGAAAGGTTCATAACGGCTTTTACGATGCATACAAAGGATTGAAGAAATTTATTCAATCTTACTTACAAAGATTTCGTACCAACCAAAAAATCATAATTTCTGGCCATAGTTTAGGTGGTGCTATCGCCCTACTGCTGGCTGAAGCATTACGACGTGAGGAGAAACAAAACTACGACATCCTGCTCTACACCTACGGCTCCCCCCGCGTCGGCGACGCCACCTTCGTCGCGGCAGCCGCCCCGCTCGTCCATCACCGAATCGTCAACAATAACGACATGATCCCCAGTGTGCCCGCGCCCTGGATGAATGCGCGCCGCACCGTCTGGATTCCGGGCCTGGGTTCTCTGTTTATCACCAACCCGGTGCTGGGCCTCCTGATCTTTGCGGTGGGCCTGGTGCGTGTCGGCGGCGCGCCTTATCAGCACCATGGCGAGCTGCACCACTTCATGCCCGTGAAATTCAATGGCCGCGAAACCTCGTCCATTCTGTGGAAGCCCGGCTGCGCCTCCATCGAAGAGGCCGCCTGTACCCGGGCGCTTGCCATCAACGGCGACTTGCCCTTTCGGGGCGGCTTGATCGCCCAGGTCATGAGCTTGGGCGATCACAGCATTCCCCACGCCTATATCCCACTGTGCTGGGCGAGCTTGCGGCGTTGGCAGCAGACCCAGGAAAGCGGTCGAACCGTGGTCACAGAGCGTGAGTACAGGCTGGTGGCCACAGCGCTGGAGACGATGCGCAGCAAGGTCCAGGACGAACGCAAACAGACCATGGACACCCAGGCTTATTACAACAATGACCCCGACTATCAGCGAGCGGTCGCTGAGTTGTCCGAAGAATCGCAAAACCTGAGGACGTCACTGCAACGCCTGAAAACGTTGCACGAACGTCGCCTGACCTTGATTGACGTGTACGGCAGCGCCGCGCAGTCGGCCGGCCTGGAAACAACCGTTGAGCGCTGGAAGGGCAAACGCGAAAACACCGCCGCTGTACAAATCGCGATGATTCCACAGCCCGATGATGAGAACGGACTGTTTGTAGTCGGTCGGCCCGCCGACCTGGACATCGACTCGATTATCTAGCGCCCCTGCAAGTCGTCTCCTGACGCGGTGTACACGTACTAAGCTCAAGGCATCTTCAACGCAGAAGTACGCCTGATGAGCCCAAGCACCACCCGCCTCTCCCGCGCTACCCGTCGTCCGGAACGCCTGCTGATGCTCGGCTGCTGTGTCACGGTGCTGTTGATCATCGCGGTGGTCGCGTGGCTGCTGACCCGCGAGCACACCAATGCGCTGCAATCGGCGCAGCGCTCGGCCAGTAACATCACGCAGTTGATCGACGCCGATGTGCTGCGCAATGTCGAGTTGTATGACTTGGCCCTCAAGGGCCTGATCGCCGCCACCGAGCGCAGTGATTTGCAGGGGGTGTCCAACAACATCCGTCACCTGGTGCTGTTCGACCGCTCGCAGGCCGCACCGTACAAAGGCGACATTCTGCTGCTCGACCGCACCGGCAATGTGGTGGCCGACTCCTCGCTGCTCACGCCCAAAGCCGATAACTTCGCCGACCGCGATTATTTCCAGGCCCATCAGAACAGCCCGGATGTCGGGTTGTTTATCAGCCGTCCGTTCATGGCCCGCTGCGTGTGCAATGACCCGTGGCGTATCGCGTTCAGCCGCCGGGTGTCGTCCTCAGACGGGCAATTTAAGGGGGTGGCGGTGGCGTCGATGCGCCTGTCTTACTTCTACCAGCTGTTTAATAGCCTGCACATTGGCAGCAACAGCACGGTCAACCTGATCAACCATCAGGGCATTCTGCTGGCCCAGCACCCGTTGCTGGAGCAACAGTGGGTGGGCAAGGACTTGAGCGGGCGCCCCAACGTGGCGCGCATCCTGCGCGAGCGCGACGGCAGCTTCAGTGGCGTCTCCAGCATCGATGGCGTGCGGCGGCTCTACACCTTTTCGACGGTGGGCAATTTGCCGCTGACCGTGGTCGTGGCGCTGTCCAGCGATGAGGTGTTCGATGGCTGGAAACGCGCGGCCTTGTTGATCAGCGGGGCAACCGGGCTGTTGTGCATCGGCCTGTTGTGGCTGACCTGGATGCTCACCCAGGAACTGCGTCGGCGCCAGCGGGCCGAGCGGGTGTTGTCGGAACTGGCCGCCACGGACGCACTCACCGGGCTGGCCAACCGCCGCACCCTGGACCAGCGCCTGCGCCTGGAGTGGGACCGCGCCCAACGTTCGGCCGAACCGCTGACGCTGCTGATGATCGACGTCGACCACTTCAAGGCGTTCAACGACCAGCATGGCCATCGGCGCGGTGACGAGGCGCTGCGCAACGTGGCGCAGGTGATCAACAGCAATATCCGCCGCCCCGCGGACCTGGCCGCCCGCTACGGTGGCGAGGAGTTCGCGGTGGTGCTGCCCCATACCGACAGCGACGGCGCGCTGCTCATCGCCGAACACATTCGCAGCAGCGTTGAGCGCCTGCCCCGTCTGGCGGGAGAGACGCAACCGATCACCGTCAGCATCGGCCTCGCGACTTGGGATAAACGCAGCCGCACGGCCCTGGAAGATTTGTTGCTCAGCGCCGACCGCGCCTTGTATGAAGCCAAGCACAGCGGGCGCAACCGTATCATCGATGCAAAATCGCTGACATAGAGTAGGAGGCGGATTCACATCCGCCGTCCTCTCACACCACCGTACGTACG